>DASSZK010000080.1:0-10622 GCA_035702845.1 Acidimicrobiales bacterium | reverse complement strand
AAATGATCGCGGATGCCGGGTCGTTCCCCTTCGTCGCCGTAGAAGGCCCCGGCGTCTACGAGATCCCGGTCGGACCGGTGCACGCGGGGCTCATCGAGCCCGGCCATTTCCGCTTCTGGGTCGTGGGCGAGACCATCCTGCGCATGAAGGCCCGGCTGTGGTTCGTCCACAAAGGAACCGAACGACTGCTCCAGGGCAAGGACGTTGCGTCCGGCCTGCAGATCGCCGAGCGGATCTCCGGCGACACCGCAGTCGCCCACGCCCTCGCCTACTGCCAAGCTGTCGAGGACGCGCATCACCTGACCGTGCCCGACGGTGCCCAAGTGCTCCGGGCAGTACTGCTCGAACTCGAACGGCTCTACAACCACATCGCCGACATCGGCTCCCTCTGCAACGACGTCGGGTTCGGGTTAGCGCAGGCATGGGCGCTCTCCCAACGCGAAGACCTACTCCGGCTCAACGCGGTGGTCACCGGTCACCGGCTGCTTCGCGGTGGCGTGGTGCCCGGCGGAGCCCACGTCTGCCGCCTCCCCACGGCGGCCGAGCTGACTGAGGTGAGTGAGCGTTTCGAAGAACTGGTGGAGCTGGCCGGCTCCAACGTCCTGGTCATGGAGCGCTTCGCCGGCACCGCGACCCTCGACGAGCCCCGCGCCCGCGACCTCGGCGTCGTGGGCGTCGTCGCTCGGGCATCCGGCTTGGACTTCGACGCCCGCACCGCCCACCCCTTCTTCAAATACGCTGACGGGTTCACCCCGGTACGACGCACGACGGGGGACGTCCTAGCCCGCTACGCCGTGCGGGTCGACGAGGTGCGCGCCTCCCTTTCGCTGCTCGCCGATCTCATCAACCTCGGGCCCGATCTGCACGCCGTCGCACCGCTGGACGGCGCTGCCATCGGAGACCGGTCAGCGGGCGGAGTGGGCATCGCCGAAGGGTGGCGCGGCGCCGTCGTCCACCGGGTCGAACTTGACGAGCTGGGCAGGCTGACCCGGGTGAAGATCGTGGACCCCTCGTTCCTCAACTGGCCGGCGCTGCCCATATCCCTAGCCGACACCATCGTCCCCGACTTCCCGCTCGCCAACAAGAGCTTCAACCTCTCCTACGCCGGCAACGACCTGTGACCCACATCGACCTGTGACCTACATCGACCTGTGACCTACATCGCCAAACAACTGCCGGATTCATCAATTCATGTAACGTTGAGGTCCGCAGGTCACCTTTTCGCCACGGCCATCGATCTTGCGCCCTGCACTCCGACCAAGCAAAGCGTCTTGTTACGAGGAGCTGCCGCCAATGACGACTCCGATCTACCAAGTGAAAGCCGAGTTCTTCAAGACGCTCGGGCACCCGGCGCGGATCCGCATCCTCGAGGTCCTGCGCGACGGCGAACGGCCAGTCAGTGAGCTCATCGGCGAAGTTGGTATCGAAGCCTCGCACCTCTCCCAACAGCTTGGCCTCATGCGCCGGGCCAACCTCATCCAAGCCCGCAAGGTCGGATCCAACGTCTACTACTCCGTCGGCGAGCCCATGCTCTTCGACCTCCTCGAAGTCGCCAAGCGGATCATCACCGCTTCGTTGGCCGAGACCCAGGAACTGCTCGAGCAAATGCAGGCGTCCGGTTCGAGCCCCGGGTGACGACGGGGTGACCGGCCGACACCGGCTACCTCGCCCTCAGACCGGCCTGTTCTCGAAATTTGCCCTTCTCGGCCCTTAGGGACCAAGGGTTGCCGATGCGGGCGCGGCCCATCAACGTGCCCTGCGCTCGCGCTTGTGCCCAGTCCTTACACGTCGCCTCGCGACGATGCGACAGGGGATCTCGGCGTCCTCGTCGAGGTGATAGCTGGCACAGATCCGGTGGTAGCCGTCGGCAACCCACAGCGGGTCTCCCCGCACGACCAGGACCGGGGAGAGCTTCGTGCCGGCCTTCACCTTTGCTAGGTCCTTCGCCACCTCGGGGTCGTCGAGCGGCAGGAGAGGGAGGCGCGAGGCGCGCAGGATGTCCTTGGCCTTGTAGTGCGCAGCGTCCGGCTCGTCTCGCAGCGCCTTGACGATCTTGTTGGCCTCCCCGGGTTCGACGAGGAGGGACAGGTAGCTGCGCGCTGCCGGGAAGTCCTGCCTCTCTGGCTCGTCCTTCCAGTGCTCAGCCGTCATGTCTGGCGCCTCCTGCTCGTGGTGCCCGTGCCTCGCGGAAGTTGTCTTCGGGGATATCCCCTTGGGCCGCGACGTTGGCGGCCACGCTTGGAGGCCCGCGCAGTACCCAGGCGATGCCCACCGCGAGCAGGCCGCCGGCGAGCGGGCCGGCGAGGTAGGCCCACCAACTGGTCCAGTCGCCGGCCACGAGCTCTGGCCCGAACGAGCGGGCCGGGTTCATGGAGGCGCCGCTGATGGGCGCGGCCCACAGCCCAGCGAGGGCGATGTAGCCGCCGACTGCAAGCGCGGCGTTGGCGCCCACGTTGCGCGCCCCGGAAGCGGTCCCGAGGATGACGCTCACCAGGCCGAGTGTGAGGAGCGTCTCGATGACGACAGCCTTGCCCGAAGAGATCCCCGGGCCCGGCAGCGTCGCCCCGAGATGGCCGACCGTGCCGAACAGAGCCCGCAGGAGGAGTGATGCAGCGGTGGCTCCGGTCAGCTGGGCGAGGACGTAGCCCGGTACCCGGATCCAAGGGAAGTTGCCCCGTGCAGCGAACGAGAGGGTTACCGCAGGGTTCAGGTGGGCGCCGCTCACCATCCCCATGAAATAGATGATCGCCATCACCATGAGGCCAGGCGCCACAACCTGAGCGTCGAGAGGAACCTGGCCGTGGGAGACGGCGTCGACAACCGGGGAGCCGGCGGCCACCACGACCAGCAGGAAGGTGCCGAGCGCCTCAGAGAAGAGGCGCCGCCACTCGTGACGCTCGCCCCGGGGGTCGCGGACCCACGGCGGCTCGGCCTCGTGTGGTCCCCGGCCGAGGATGGTCCCTCGTTCGAGGCTCACATCTCCCCTGTCGGCCATTCCTCTGTCGGCCATGCCCAGACGTTACGCCCTCTCGTCTTGGCGCGGGGCGATAGCGTCCCCATTCCGAGGAGCGTGCTTGCCGGGTTCACAGAACGTACCCTTGCGGCTAAGGAGCGGCCCTCTGGCGCTCGCAACACGTTTGGCAGGTCGGCCTAAGGGTAAAAATCCATTTAGGCAACCATGTTGGCCTGCGTTGCTCCGGACCCCGGTAGCGCTCGCAACCCAGAGCGCATCGAGGAGTGGATGTGGGGCCTGGACTTTCATTTGACGACGGCTGGGACCCAAACAGCCGTTTCCCTCAGGCGGCGCCGGTTGGAGATTTCCGGAGCCGCCAAGGTCTCCGGAGCCGCCAAGGTCTCCGGGGCTGCCAAGATTGTGTGGCGCCTTGGCGTGCTCCGCCCGAGACAATGCCGGCGAGATCGGACCTGCAGTCCCTCCGGGTCCAGACGGTGGCGCTGTGGTGGCTAACGCTGTTTGTATCCGGAGATCGCTGCCTCGCTGAGGACGTGGTATATGAATCCGTCGTGGCCGTATGCCATCAGGCCCGCAGCGAACAAGATGCTCCCGCCGGGCGTTGGGCGAGGCTCGTCAACCGTGTCGAGTCCGCCCTCAGGGGATCGGACGAGCACAGTTCTCCTGGCCCAACCGGACGTGGCCTAACCGGACGTGGCCCAACCGGACGTGGCCTAACCGCCGACGCTGCTGATTTCCAGGCTCTCGCGCTCACGCTGGCGGGCTATAACGGCGCTGATGTCGCCGCGCTATTGAGCGTGCCACTTACAGAGGTTCGGCGTGAGATCAGGCGAGGCTTGGCGGCAGTGGCGAGCCCAGTCCAAGCAAATGTGCTCAGTTCCAGGCGCTCCGACGACGCCGAGGTGTGGCCGCACGGGAATGGTCCATCGCTGATATGAGCACCGACAACGGTTGCCGAGACGCGTGGCCCCACGGGGCCCCGTTCGCGCTAACTCGGGGACCGGCGGCAGTTCTGTGCCCGCTAGCGGGAGGCGGCCACTGCCTCGTTACCTTAGGTTGGCAGTATGGAGGATCTGGTCGACGCGAGATGGCGCGCAGTTGAGGCTCGCGACGGGCGCCTGGCGGGAGTTTTCGTCTATGCGGTGCGCTCCACCGGGGTTTATTGCCGTCCAGGTTGTGGTGCTCGCCGGCCGTTGCGCGCCAACGTCGAGTTCTTTGCCACTCCGGCGGAGGCGACAAATGCGGGTTACCGCGCGTGCCGACGGTGCCGCCCAGAGCTTGACCGGGTCGCGGGCCCGACAGTAGCTGCCGTTATCGCTGTGTGCCGGCGGTTGGAGCAACCCGACGTCGATCGGGACATTGCCACCATGGCGGCGGAAATGGGGTGGAGCGAACGTCACTTGAGGCGACGGTTCACCGAGGTCGTAGGCGTGCCGATCGGAAGCTACCTGCGGGCGCAGCAAGCGGACCGCGCCCGGGGGGCGCTGCGGGCCGGTATGGCAGTGACAGACGCAGCCTTTACGGCCGGGTACGGGTCGAGCCGGGCCTTCTACGAGCACGGCGCGACCCGGCTGGGCATGACGCCTGCCCGTTACCGAGCAGGCGGCGCGGGCGAGCGGATCAGCTACACGTCCATGGTCACGCCGATCGGTGTGGTTGTGGCGGCCAGCACCGCCAGGGGGGTTTGTGCGGTTCGACTGGGCCCGGACGAGACAGCACTTGTGGCAGAGATCGCCGCCGAGTTCCCTAAAGCGCTCCTGGAACGCGACGACGACGGGCTTGGCCCTGTAGCGGTGGTCTTGGCTGGCGCTGTGCGGGGCGACGGCGACGGGACGGTGCTGCCGATGGACCTCCGAGGGACCGCCTTCCAGGTCCGGGTGTGGGAGGCACTGCGGGCCATCCCCTCCGGCGACACGCGTTCCTACACCGAGGTGGCATCCCGGATCGGTATGCCTAGCGCTGTGCGAGCGGTCGCGAGGGCCTGCGCCGCAAATCCCGCCGCAGTGGCGGTCCCCTGCCACCGGGTCGTGCGACAAGACGGGTCGCTCGGCGGCTACCGCTGGGGTCTTGCCACCAAGCAGGCGTTACTCGCCATCGAAGCCGCCAGCCGTACCTCGCCAGCCTCAAAGATCCACTGACAACTCCAATAGTAGCGTTCCGGATCCACCCGATATCGGGCCGACACGCTCGGCCAACTGGTACCCGGCCGACGGGTACTGGATTAACACGCCCGAGTTACCCGGTCGCCCGGGAGCCCGTCGCCTTAGAAATGCGCCTAGTTGCCGGCCTAATCTCTGCTTTCTACGGCTTGAATGGCGCCTGCGAGAACTTCCGCCAATGAGGAACGCTCCGCTTCCGTGCGCGCCGCCTGATCTGTGTGGAGGATCCTTCGCACGCGGCCCCCGGCATCGATGACAAAGACGAGCCCGTGGCGCCCGATTGCCGCCCGCCCACGTCCGTATGGCACCCGGGCCGCGTAACTCGCCCAGACGCCACGCCGCTCCCGCAGTGGGCCGGTCATGTAGAGCCAATTGCCCAAGTGTTGCTGGCCTTCTCGGTGGTCGTAGGCCTGCGAACAGGCTCTGCCGTCGTAGGCGGGGTTAGCGACGACAGCCGCAAGTACTACGTGAGCGCGAACAGACGGTGCCAGCATGGCATCGGCCTCACGGAAGTACATCCCGAAGTCATTTGTGCATTTGGGGTTGAGGAAAGTGAGGGCTATGACCTTGCCCCGCAAGCCCACGAGGCTCACTGATCGGCCTTGCTGGTCGGTAAAATGGAAGCCGGGAGCGGGGAAATCAGCGACTTGAGGCTCCCCGTCAATCGCTCGGGCGATAATCGGGTCGGCAGCCGGCTGCATGGAGGCGAGCGCCATGGGTGCGGCGCCCAGCACGACGATACTTAGCCCTCCCAGAGCCATGGTCGTGCGCAAAAGGTACCCCGGCCGCCTCGCGAGCGTCAAAGACCGGCTGATCACTCGCTGTCTAACTAGTGGCGATTTGGCGCCGAGCGAGGACGGCTCTTTACCCGGCTCCAATTTGGCTGGCCGCTCGACTGCCAGGAAGGCGGCTGTGACGAACAATGCCGTGGGCACCATGCTGTTGGGGTCTGTCCCCAAACCTCCGAGGAACCCCAAGTCCTGCACCAACACCCAGTCGGCAAGGCAGACTACCCAACATGCCCCGAGGGCATAGGGCACGACCACGGCACGAGCCCAGATAAGCGCCGCACCAAGTGCTGCCAAAGCGGAGACGACAAACAGGTTTACGGCGAAACCATGTGCAGTGTCAAAAGCCTCGAACGCTTTGAGCCACGAGGCCAGAAGCCGGGGCTGGGGCGTCAGTGCCATGTCGCGGACCATCTGCGCGACGTTGCCGAGGGCCCCGCTACGAGGCACGCTCCCCCGCCAAAAACCTCGGCCGGGCCACGCCTGCAACACGGCCATGATGAGGAAGAACAAACCTGTAAGGCGCAAGAGCATTCGCCCAATGCGGGCGCCGTCCCAGCATCGCTCCGGCATGACGACCAAGACGCCTGCGATGACATAGACCAGCGCTGCTCCCGGCGCACCGTACATCCAGCTGAAGCCGGGAGAAAAGAGCCCCCCGAACGCTTCCCCGAAGACCCAAACAATGGCGCCCCACGTTGCCGCCACCAGCCCTGCCAACCTCGACCACGTCCCCCGCGGGGCGACGAGCAGCCACGTCCCGGTCCCGAACTGGATCCACATGGCCGACGCCGGGGCCTGGACGGGGTGGAAGCTCCATATGGTGGCCCCGAAGTTCACAACGTCCTGCACCCAATGCGGTGAAGTAGTAGCGGCCGGCTGCATGACGGCGGAGGGCATGCCAAGCGGCATGCGAGGCTGGGCCTGGAGAAGGCCGTCGAGCACCCACAACAAGCCGAATGCGACCCTGAGGGCCCGGCGCCCCGCAGGCTCAGGTAAGAGCGGGGAGGTGCCCGGGTACGGGCGACCAGGCTCGAATGTCGCCGGTTGGCTGGAGCGGTGCAACTCAACCAGGCGAAGTGCACGCCATGCAACCGCCATTATCAGGAGCACCATGGCCACAATGGCACCTTGGTGCAACAGCGCCGATTCGAAGGCGGCGACGATGACAGGGTTCCCGGCGCCTAGCCCCGAGGTCATGCCGGGCACGGCTGCACTCCCATCTTTGTCGACGGGCCGAGTTGGCAGGCCAGAGATCTCATACTTGAATGGTCGCTCGGCGACCTGTGCGCTTTTCGGGGCCCGGGCACAGTGCCTGCGGGCCCGGGCTGACGCCGGCCATGAGGTGCCCTATGCAACCCATGCCCGCCATTACCGGCCCTCGCGCGCTGACGCCAGATCGCGGTACCCGTTGATCTGCGTAATGAACCCGTCGCGAATTGTGAAGCGTTGGTAGGCGACTTCTGGCTCAGGGTCACGGGCACCCTTTGCCTGCCCAGCGAACCGCACTGTGACGATTAGCGCTCCGGGCACGGTTTCGATCTGGACAGCCTCAGCGCGGGCCCCGAGACGGACCAGGGTGGAGCGATAGCGGGCAATGATCTCGTCCTTGTTGTTGCAAGCCAGGGGGCCGCCCCCGAAGCGGGCATCGGGGTGCAGTAAGGAACTGAAGAGCTCGATGTCGCCGTCCTCATAGGCTGCTCGCAGATGCTCGCTCACTTCCTCCAAGGCACCGCTCTCCTCGTCTGCCGTCTGCCGCAGCGGAGCCGGTGAGCCATCGTCGTCTTCCTCGTCAGCTTGTGAGGGCCCGATGCCATAAGTGCTCAAGATGGCAGCTACCTCTTCACTAGGCGGCTTCCCAGCCACCCAGGCATTGTTGCGGTTGGCACCCGATTCGAGAAGCACCAGTACAGTGCCCGGCCAGTCACCGTCGGGATTGGGCTGCTCGCCGCTGCCGACCGTGGCGAACGCCAACGGTGTCGAGTTGAAGACATCGTCGAGCGCGTCAATTTCGGCTCCGCGCTCGAGCAGGAGCTTCACCGTGGCGGTCCGGCCTTCGTAAGCGGCAATGTGCAGGGCCGTTTCCCCTGAAGAGTTGCGGGCCACGACAGGGGCTCCCATGTCCAGCAAGAGGCGCACCGGCACCTCAGAAGGCTCGCCGGCCACTTCCAGAACTGCCGCGGGCTGCTCGGTGGTCAATGCAGTCCGCAGCGCCGGCTCGGCTGCCAACACGGATTCGTCACCTCGGGCACAGGCCCCGACGATCAGGTCGGTCGGAGCAACCGGTGAAGTGGCTCCGCCAGCTCGGAGAACCTCGACCACGTCCTGACGCCCAGCGCGGGCAGCGACGACCACGGGCGCCGGCTCGCCGGCGCTGCCGTCCGCATCAGCTCCGAACTCGATCAAAGTTCGGACCGCGTCCACGGCCCCCGGGTGGCGCAGGCTGTGGCGTCCCATGGCCACCAGAGCGTCCGTGGCCCATTGGGCTGCCTGGCGCTGCCCGTACTTCGTGACAGCCGTTTCGAGCATGACGCGCACCACCTCGGGATGAGGGGCGAAGGCGGCGGCTTCCAGCGCCCACGTCCTGTCAATGCTCGCGCCATGAGCCAACAACTCGCGAACGATCTCGGTGGAGCCCTGCTGCACCGCCTCCACGAGCGAAGCCCGGTCGTCCGGGTTGGCGCCACGCTCCAGTAGCAACCGGCAAACTGGTGCGTTTTTCGCAGCGACCGATCCATGCAAAGCCGAGCGGTACCCACGCCCAGGGAGCCGACCATTGTGCGAGTCGACAGGTGCGCCTGCGTCTAACAACAAATGAACGGTCGCCAGGGAGGCGTCTGCCATGGACGGCCCGAGGCTATGCCAACGTGAGTAGCAGGCGTACAGGAGCGGGGCCCATCCTCGCTCCCCGTCCGGGCGGGTGGCCCACCCGGGATCGGCGGCGATGATGGCGCTTATTCGTCCGGCGTCACCCAGCACCGCTGCCGCCAAGGGGGCTGCGGTGATCTCGGGGGCAAGCTCCAAGAGGCGCTGGGCTTGGGACGCGTCCTCCAGGCTCGCTCGGACAAACGCGGCAATGCCGGCCTCGATGCGCCGCTGGCCGGCCTCTACGGCAAACTTCAAGGAAGGCCAGCTGGCAAAGCCGTAGTGCCGGGCCAGGACCAACTGTGCTGTCGCCAGGCTCAGCCCGCTGGGATCCGTTGCCCCGGCGTGTTCGGCAACGAGCGCCGTGGCGGCTGGCTCGCCACGCCGGCACGCATCTCGCAACTCCTTGGCGCGGCGGCGAAGCTGCCCTAGGTCGGGGCGCTCCGGCAGTAGCTCAGGCACGTTCTCCTCCTAGTACCTGGCGGCCCACACCCAGGCAGGAGAAGAAGGGAGTCCTGCGTTGTCCAAGTTCGGGTGGACTCAGTCCTCACCGTGGGCCCGGGGGCGTCCCGAACACGCCCGCGCTCCGACGCTAGCACCACGCCGCACGATCACACACCAGGGGTTCCTGCGCTCGGGCACGACGTAGAACTCGGCCAGGTAGCACTCGCTCCTCGCAAGGGGCCCAGGTACCCATCAGCGCCCTTCAAGGCGCAGGAGCGACGCCTTTGCGTGAAGGTCTCCCTGCTTGAGGTGGGAGCAGGATCGCTGCACACTCTGGGCACAGTGCCCACTCTGTCTGAAAATACAGCGACGAGTCTCCAGGGAACGCCCGCTGGCAACGGCCACATTGGCGCTCTGCTGGGACTTCTTCAGCCTCGGATGGGTTCGTCATCACGAGCCGCCCTCAGGGGGCGAGACTCCATAGCGTCGTGCGCGACGGACCGCTCTGCGTAGCTGGACCATGCGGATCGACCCGAGTGCCAGCACGAACAGTGCGCCAAGCGCGGCGGAGCCGAGAAGCGCAAGCCCGAGGGGCAGCTTACCCGATGCCGTCACAAAGCTGACCTTGGCGTTCTGAGCGTTCTGGAAAACAAACACCAATATCACGGCCAATACAGCCAGCGCCGGCAACACCTTCAGCCATGCTCGGCTTGCCCTTGTAGAAGCCAACCGACTGCCGGCAACTTGCACAGGCCCCTGAGCCACTGCCTGGTCGCTCACCAGCGGCTCGGTGTCTTCCACCACGGTCTCTGGACGAATATCCGCAGAAGCTCGGGCTCCCATCGGGGCCCCCCAATCTGCCCCCGGGAACGGGAGCGCAACGCTCGCTATGAGCTAATAAATCATAGCACGACTGTGGCTCGGCCTACGGCCTCTTTTTGGCGAGGTCGTAGGAGAAACGCACCTCCTCCACAAAGTTGTTACCGGGGTGCAAAGCGAGGAGGCGGGCCGCGAAATCCTCCTCGAACCGTCCGGCATACTCGCCCAGCGCGGCCCTAGAGAAAATGGACGTGGAATGGGCGAACCCGACGAGGGTTTCTGCGCTCCAGGTTCTTGGCACCCGGATCTCGTGGCTGCCAACCACGTCGAACCCGGCACGGGCAAGCACCGCAGTGTGCGGGTCGTCCCGGACCGACTGCTCCAGATCAGCAGGGATGTTGCGCAACGACCCGGTGACGTCCATCCAATGCCTGATCGTCTCCATGGCCGCCGTCTGCCATGGGGCCGGTCCCTGCCACGGCATCGAGGTCCACAGCAGCGCAAAGTGGGCGCCGGGCTCCAGCCACTGGTTGACAAGAGCAGCCACATGTGGACGGTCCAGACGATGGAATGCGT
>DASSZK010000371.1:0-5625 GCA_035702845.1 Acidimicrobiales bacterium | reverse complement strand
CCCGGGAACCCGACGATGATGTCGGTGGTCACCGCCAGGTCGCCCACGGCCTCACGCGCTGCGCGCAGCCGCTCGAGGTAGCGCTCGGCCGTGTAACCACGGCGCATAAGCGCCAGGACGCGGTCGCTACCGGATTGCAATGGCAGGTGAAGGTGCGGGCAAACCGCGCGCTCTGTCGCCATGGCCTCGATCGTCTCGGGACGCAGGTCCTTTGGATGAGGGCTCGTGAAGCGGACGCGGTCGATCCCGTCCACGCGCGCCACCGCGCGCAGCAGGTCAGCAAACAGCGGCCGCGGCCGCGGTGTCGGGCTCGCTGCCCACTCTGTCCCGGTCAGATCGCCATGAGCACGCCAATCCGAACTGGCCCGGGCCTTCAATGCGAGGTCACGCCCGTAAGAGTTCACGTTTTGCCCAAGGAGGGTCACTTCGACAGTGCCCCGAGCGGCAAGTTCGCTGACCTCGGCGACGATCTGCGAGAACGGCCTGCTGATCTCTTTTCCCCGAACGGACGGGACTATGCAAAAAGCACACTTATTATCGCAGCCGACCTGGATTGTCACCCACGCCGAAAAAGGTAGCTCGCGCTTGACTGGCAGAGCGGAAGGGAACTCTGCGTCTTCGCTCTGTGCCTGGTCGAGGATCTCGACAACGGGACCGCTGGAACGGGCCTGATCCAGCAACTGCGACGCCCTCGAGACATTGTGCGTCCCGAAGACAGCATCCACCCAGGGCGCCCTCTTCAGGACGCTTTCGCCGTCCTTTTGAGCTAAGCAGCCCCCAACGGCGATCTGCATCCCGGGCCGCTGCAACTTCAATGCCCGCAGGTGCCCAAGGTTGCCGTAGAGCCGGTTGTCCGCATTTTCCCGGATGCAGCACGTGTTGAACACCACAACGTCTGCCTCTTCGACGCTCGTAGCCTCCGCCATCCCGTCCGCCTCGAACAGCCCTGCTATGCGTTCGGAGTCGTGCTCGTTCATCTGACAACCGAACGTCCGTACGAAATAACGACGCGGTCCCACTGCCGGGCCGTCGTCTGCGGCCTCGACGCTCATCTCCACCACATCACCTTGATCGACACCTTGGGCCCAAACCTCTTCCTGGCGCTCGCAGCCCCCAGGGATGGCACCTGGAGCTACGACTGCGCCTTTGGGCGGTTGGAGCGGCTTCACCCGGCGATTTTAGCGCCAAGCGTCGAAAGGCCGACGGGGAGCCTGCCGCCGCCCCAGCCCCAGCGTCCGGGCCAGGTGCCAGTGTCAGTGACCCCGCCCCCGCTCCAGTAGCCGTCCTGCTACGAACCACCCACCCGGCCACACGATATGCGATTCGCCCAAAAGCGACAATTGTGAACCCCAACCGGCCGCCTTCCACCCCAGAGCGGGCCTGAAGGTCTGCGGGGACGGGCTAACATATCCTCGGTCACCTCGGTTGAGCGGGTCCCCGCCAGCCTGCTCCCGAGGTGACCTTTACAATCCCCTAAGGGGCTGCCGGGCGGCCAACCGTCTGCGCCACCCGACTCCCCCCTCGCTTACTCTTCCCCCTCGCTTACTCTTCGAGGACCAACGGCTCCGCTTCGGCTGGAGTATCCCCGCCGGGTGCACCCACGCCCACCTTCTGCCTGACCTTCTCAGATATCTCGATCATCATCTCGAGATTTTCTGCCAGGAAGCCTTTGGCGTTCTCTCTCCCCTGGCCGATCTGCTCACCTTCATAGGTGTACCAGGCCCCTGATTTGCGCACGATGCCCAACTCAGTGGCGACATCCAAAAGGGTGCCTTCTCTGCTGATGCCCTTGGAGTACATGATGTCGAACTCGCACTGCTTGAAGGGTGCCGCGCACTTGTTCTTGACCACCTTTACCCGGGTACGGTTGCCAACCACTTCAGCCCCGTCCTTGATGGACTCCACCCTGCGGATGTCCAGGCGGATAGACGAATAGAACTTGAGTGCCCGCCCACCAGGAGTCACCTCCGGGCTGCCGAACATCACGCCAACCTTCTCACGGAGCTGGTTGATGAAAATCGCGATCGTGTTGGACTTGTTGAGCGTCCCGGTCAGCTTGCGAAGAGCCTGCGACATCAATCGGGCCTGGAGCCCCACGTGGGCGTCGCCCATCTCGCCTTCGATCTCCGCTCGGGGCGTCAGGGCCGCCACCGAGTCCACGACTATGACGTCGAGCGCACCCGACCTGATCAGCATGTCTGCGATCTCGAGGGCTTGCTCACCTGTGTCGGGTTGGGAAATGAGCAGGTCATCGACATTTACTCCGATGGCCTTGGCGTAGGTGGGGTCCATCGCGTGTTCTGCGTCGATGTAGGCGCAAATCCCGCCATTGCGCTGTGCTTCCGCAACCACATGCATGGCCAGGGTGCTCTTACCGGACGACTCCGGACCGAAAAGCTCCACCACCCGGCCTCTCGGCAATCCGCCGATGCCTAGGGCGAGGTCGAGGGAGAGCGCCCCGGTGGAGATCGCCTCGATCTGCATGTGAGTGTTCTCGCCCATCCGCATGATGGCGCCTTTACCAAATTGCTTCTCGATCTGGCCAAGGGCCATCTCCAGTGCCTTGTCACGTTCCACCTGGTCCGTCCTCTCGCTGTTCTGGTGGTGGTCCAACCGGTGTTGCTGCTTCGGGCCAAACACTATTGAGGGGGTGTGACAGCTATCCGGGCTCCGGGACTTGAACGTCTCAACCCGGAGTGCCGCAGGTTTGGTGTCTCGGGCTCGAATGCCATCACTGTAACTCAGGCAAAGCGTAGTGGCAAACGTGTGTTCGGTGGTGGATGCCCGAGCGGGTAAGAAGCACGTTCGCAGTACACGGCACCGCCCTGCCTGAGCTCGCTTGCCACGAGCGCGATGGAACGGACTTCCCACGAGGCTGCCAAGTCACATTCGAGCAAGGCACGGTAAGGGCGTAGGTCACACCGGCCCCTTGCTCGGGCTACCGTTACGTGGCCGAGGAACGGCCGGTCGGCGGGCGGTGCCCCGACGGCCGAGCTCGCAGCGACGACCTTTTCAGCCACGAGCTCCAATCCGCTCACCGGCCAGACGACCAACCCGGGACCAAGCAAGGTCAGCTGCGGCCCTGCGACGGCACGCACAGGCCCAGGCAAACCGGCGGCCGCCTTATGCAGCGCCACGCCCGCAAGCTCAACACCTCGGTCATCCAGCTCGCCGAAGAACCTCAGCGTTACATGCCACTGCTCCCGCGTCGTGTAGCGGGCACAACTGTCATAAGAGGCACAGCTGGTGTTATGAGCGGCCCAGGTGGGTCGCGCGCTCGCCTCATGGCTGGGGAGCGACGTTTGGGCGAGCCGCGGTCGGGGCCAAGAGCCCAAGCGGTCTACGGCCTCGCCCGCCAACCATACGGCGGCGAAGCACCTCACACCGACCCACCCTAGAGCGCAGCGTCAGGGTCTCGAGGACAAGGATTGGCCACATCGATGCTTGAGGGGCACGTCGATGTTTGAGACCTGGCAGGGCCGGGGTACGGCAACGAAAGTGGTCTGGAACCTGTGGAAGGGGCGGAGATCAGCTGGCGTGACTTTGCCTCTGCAGTGACTTTGCCTCTCCGGCGTCATTGCGCACGCTTGCCCTACAGCTTAAGGAAAGCATAGGCGCTAGCGCGCCCGCTCACGCGTTGCACCCACAAGGAGAAAGTCATGCAAAGTTGCCACAATTCTTAGCTCTGGGTCTTGGCTTAGGGGCACCCCGTGCGCGATAATTTTTAACCACGGTTGGTTGGTCGGGCCAGGCAGCATAAAGCTGCCGGGTCGACCCCAGTTCCCTAGGGGGTCCCCTTATGGCAGGATTCAGTACCGCCCACGACAGCGGTGTCGTCCTCGACCTCACGACACCACAACTGTCCAGCGAGCTGGCAGAGATCGAGCGGCGCCTGCACGTGCTGAGAGGCCTGCTGGACGCCCACGGGAGGCTCAGTGAGGTGAGTGACGCGGTGCGCCTTGCCCACTCCCGCGGCGAGGCCCTGGTCGCCTTGCAAAACGATCCCTTCTCCTACAGCCGGGAGCAGGCCGAGGCCGTCCTGGACATGCCTTTTAGCTGGCAGGCCGCTGACGAGGCCGAGCGCCTCAGGTCGGAGTGGGACCTTGTCGCCGCTCGCCGCGCCAGCCTGCGCGAGCAGGTCACCGAGGTCTTGGCCCTCCACTGGTTCGGCTGAGGTCTCAACGGGTATCAGCAGTGCACTAAGCCGCGCCGGCACCCGAAACGGGTAGTACGGCCAACGCGTGCTCCGGGGTCAGGCGGAGGCCCCGGGCACGATTCATTTAACGGCCGCTCTCTCCCGCAAGCGCCTCACGATTGAGCAAGCGCCTCACGATTGAGCAGGAGCCTCACGATTGAGCAGGGAACGCCGGAGAATGTCCAGCGCATGAGTCGACGCACGCTCCCTGATCATCGATCGGTCGCCGCTCAGGGACAGTTCCTCGGCGGAGGTGCCACCGTCCATGAACACCCCCACGAACACCGTCCCCACCGGCTGGCCTTCCTGGCGCTCGGGCCCGGCGACGCCAGTTAGCGACAGCCCAATGTCGGCACCCAACGATCTGGCCGCACCCTCAGCCATTTCGCGGGCTGCGCCGGCGCTCACGACCGACCCTGTGCCCACCCCGAGAAGTGACCGCTTCGCCTCCGAGGCATAGGGAACGACCCCGCCTGCAAACCAATCGCTGGCGCCGGCTACCGAGGTGAGGCGCGCCGCAACCGTGCCACCGGTCAGTGACTCGGCTGTAGCCAACCGCAAGCCCGCACCAACCAGCAGGCGCCCCAACACGACCTCGAGCCCCTCGCTATCGGTACCGCCAACGCTCTCACCCAGCAAGAGGCGCAGTTCGGCCTCCTCGGTATCCAGGGCGGCCTGCGCTCGCGCCTGCGCATCTGGGCCTACAGCGCGCGTCGTGACCCGCACCCGGACACCCTCGGTGACGCTCGCCAGGAAAGCAATGGTCGTTGCGCTTCCTTCCAGCGCGTCCAGTCGGGGGGCTACCATCTCCGCCACCTTGGACTCCGGGACACCCCACACCCGCAGGAACCGGCTCTTGACAGTGGCGGTCTCGCCGCTGCGCTGTACGAGGTCCGGCACCACGGCGGCCTTGACCATCTCCCGCATCTCAGCCGGCACGCCCGGCACGGCGTAGACGACCTTGTCGCCAACGGGACAGACCAGGCCCGGCGCCGTGCCAGTCGAAGCGACGATCGGAGTTGCACCTTCTGGGACATCAGCCTGGCGGAAGTTCGACTCAGGCACCTCTCGCCCGGCGAAGCGCTGGCGCAGACCTCGTTCCAGCTCTGGATCCCTCACCAAGCGCCCACCCATCACCTCGGCGATTGCCTCCCTGGTGATGTCGTCCTGGGTGGGGCCGAGCCCGCCGCAGCAGATCACGGCATCAGCTCGGCTCAGCGCGCCGCGCATGGAGGCCACTATCCGAGCGTGGTTGTCCCCGACCTTTGCCTGGTAGTAGCAACTGATCCCGGCCTGCGACAGCTCGCCGCCGATCCATGCCGAATTGGTGTCGACGACCTGGCCGAGGAGTAGTTCGGTACCAATGGCAAGTACTTCGCAGTCCATACCCGGCTCAGGTCGCAGAGACGGCGGGCCGCTCCCCTGCGGCG
>DASSZK010000329.1:0-4511 GCA_035702845.1 Acidimicrobiales bacterium | reverse complement strand
TTCACCTGCGGTACAAAGGTTGTCGTGGGCGAGAATAAACTGTTAATTGTCGGTGCGGGCCCAATCGCCTGGCGGTGTGAAGGACCACGTAGCGCCAGCCGGATGGGCCCAGGGACCTCGGTTGAACCCACGCCTGGTGCTAGTCGCCGGCCAATGGCGCTCTTCGACAGTTAATGGTGTTCCCCGGCGCCTGGGCCGCGGCGTCGTGGCGCCTAGAGCAACCCGGGGCTTGGGCTGACAGAAAGGCTCACCTTCGACAGCGAGCTTGGTCGCTGGCTAGCGGCCCGTCGCCGGCCGCCCGCGGTCGGCGAGCGCTCGCCAGCCGACCAGAGCGCTCAGTACCAGGGCCGCCCCCGCTGAGCCAAAGGCTTCGCGTGCGCCGGTACCGCCTCCTCCCCACGACGCGATCTCGCCCATCAGTGGGCTGGTGACAGGGTTCATGCCGGGCAGGCCCATCGTCCATACGCCCATGACCCTTCCCCGCAGGCGGGGCTCGGTGCGTAGCTGGACGAGCGTGTTCGCCAGGGCCACAAACCATATGGACAAAAACCCGGCCATGACCATGCCGGCGAACAGCACCCAGATAGACGGGGACAGGGCGGCCAGCAGTACTTCCACCCCGGTCGACAGGCCCAGGTAGCGGACCTTGCGCCCGCTGGGCCACGCCGGCCCCGAGCCGGCCAGGAGGGCGCCGAACAGCGCCCCGACGCCGAAACATGCCATCAGGGCGCCGTACGCGCCTGCGCCGGCATGGAAGGCACGCGTAGCCAGGAGCGGCATTGTGGAGCCCATATTGAACAACATGCCGCCGGCAATGGCCATAAGGACGCAACTGCGCAGGGCCGGCTGCGTGGCCACGTACGCGATACCCTCGCGGACATGGCCCTTGTTGCGCACGGGAGTTTGTGCTTGGGTCGAAGCCCAGCCGCGGCGGTGCAGCAAGGTGAGCACGACGACAATGGGAGGCAAGAAAGTGCCTGCGTTGTAGAAGAAACACACCGCGACGCCGACCGTGGCCAATAGAGCCCCGCCAAGGGCAGGCCCGAGGACTCGCGACGCGTTGAGGACGACTTCGTTCATGCTGACGGCGTTGGCGGCCTTGTCGGTGCCTACCAGGTCCAGTACGAATATCTGTCTCGCTGGAGAGTCCAGAGCTGTCACGCAGCCAGTAGCGAAGGCGAAAACGAATATTGACCAAACGGTAATAGTGCCGGTGGCCACCAGAACACCGAGGGCCGTACTCAGCAGTATGTAAGTACCCTGCGTGAGCAGGAGGATCTTGCGGCGGTCGTAGCGGTCGATGATGGACCCAGCCCACGCTCCGCCGAGGAGCGAGGGTGCAAATATGGCTGATGTCAGCAGGGAAAGCAGGAGGGCATCATTTGTAAGACGTAACAGCAACCAGGATTGCGCCACTGCCTGCGTCATCGTCCCAGAGGCTGAGAGGATCTGAGAGAAGAACCACCATCGAAAAGACCGCACCCTCAGGCCTGAACTCAGGGCGTCAAGGCGTGATTGGCGTTCGTGCTCGTTCCCGGCGGCGTAGGCTGACCGTTGCCCCGTACCGTCGCTTCCCTCCATGGCTTCGTCCCCTTGCACGGGACCGTTGTCGTGGCCAGTGGCGGTGCTGCAGGCCCCCGCGTCCAGCTCGTCCGCTCTGCGGGCCGGTGGCCTTTCACCCAATCGGCCGTCGGAGCCCGAGCCTGGCGTGGCAGGCGCCGTTCGTGGGGTGCTTACGGGCGCGTTGGGCCCAATCCCGCTCTTAGGCCGCTGCACCCCCAAGAGGCTAATGGGAACTCCGTGTTAGCTGCGCTCGCCGACGTCCCTGGGCTGACCGGTGCGACGTCGCCTGCAGCGGGCTCTTACCGGGTCACTGCGCCATCAGAGCCGCTCCGGCAAGCACATCGGGACGTACGAAAAGAGACCCGGTGGCAACGGCGCGTCCAGTGCCCGCTACGGTCTTTCGAGGGGGTTTAAACTCGGGCATGGTTGACCCGCCCCGCCCGATGACGTGGGCAACCGGGAGTATTTTGGCTTTGACGCCGGCGCAACTGGCGGCTCTGCGGACCGTCAGAGCGACAGCCGTCCGTGGTCGGGCGGAGGCACAAGCGTTGGCCAGGGCCATGTTGGCTCAGGCGCGAACCGGTATGACGGTTGCCCAGCTATGCGACCGGGTCTCGGACAGGGCCCGCGTTGCACTGCACTTTCATCCCGACCGGCTCGCCGCCGACGGGCGGAGCGTGGTCCGCGGCCTGCTTGACGACGGTTACTACCTCAACCAGTTTGAGACGGGCATCTCGAACGGAGGACTGGGAGCCATCCGGGAGAGCTTCGAGCAGCGGCTCTTTGAGGGCGCGTACAACCGCTTGGGAGTGCCGGCGCGAGAAAGGCCCCGGTACGGCGGTCTCGACATCGTTCGCTGGCCCGATGGGCCCTGCCCTCGGTTCGGCTCGTGCTACCTGACGCTCCGGCCCGAAGTGTTGAAGCGGTGCACCTTCAGTTTCGGGGACAGCGCTACCTATCCCGGTGCTGTCGGTACGCTCGACGTCTTTGAACCGGTCCTTGCCGCGCTACTGGAGGCGGCGCATGCCGGTGGCCACACTTCGGTCCTCGCGCCATGCAACACGGTCCTGGGGCTTCGCCAGCCCAACGTCGCGACCGTTGCCGATCTGCTTATGGACGGCCCAAAGCGGGCCAACGAGCCCGGGCGCGCACTGGACGACTACATCGAGGCCCAGGTGCACGGGCCCGTACAACTCCTCACCGACGCGGAAGCTCTTGTCGCCGACCCGTCGTTCCAAGGCACCGCAACCGGGTCGCTCTTAGAGGTCGTCGCAGCCCGCTACGACCTCGCCATGTCCTGGCACCAAGGCTTCGAGCTGGACGCTGACGAAGTGCCTGCGGAGTTCCGCGGGCCTGAAGTGCGCGCCCTCGGCCAACGTATTGCCAATGACCTCGGCAGCGGCAGTGGGCGCCTAGACGCGGAGCTCCTTGGCCGTGCCGCACGTCAAGCGGTCCTTAGTCAGGGTTCTCTGCCCGCCCATGGCGAGCTCGGCGTCACCCTGCAACGTCTCAAGCAGCTATGGCACGTCCTCGTCGCCTACGGTCGCCCCTGGGCCTAGAGCGTGTTCTCCAGTTCAGAGCCGTCGCAGGACGTATTTGGCAAAGATGTGGTTGTCAGAGTACTCGGCATCCTCGATCGCAAACCCAGTCCGCTCGATCATCGCCTCGAGGAGCCACGTGTAGGTGGAGTGCTCCTCGCGCACGTGCTCTTCGAGCTCGGCGCGGGTCCATTCTTCGCCAGGGGAGCTCCCTCCTGAGGAGCACCAAGCTTCGACCGCTGTTTGTGCTTGGGAGGGTTCGAAGTTGTACACGACGTCCCATAGGCGGAAGACGCCGCCGGTGCGCAGGATCGTGTGAACCCTCGCCAGAGCTACGGCTTTCCAGAAGTCCGGAAGGTGATGGAGGGCGTAGCGCGAGTACACAATGTCGGCCGGCCGCTCTTTGTGGTCGTAGGAGAGAAAACCCGCTTGTACCACCTTGAGCCGCGCAGTCGGCCCTTGCGCAGCCTTGTCCCGGAGCCGGCTGAGCATGGGGGGCGATATGTCAACAGCTACTACTCGCTCGCAGTATGGCGCCACCGCCATTGCAAACTGGCCAGTACCAGTTCCGAGCTCCACCACCAGGGAGGTGTGGTCGAGGCCCAGGCGTTGAAGCAGTGCGACCTCAGCCGTTGCGCCAGCGTCTTCTTTGAGGTCATAGCGGGCAACATGGTCAGCGTCGAGGTTTTCCTTTCCGGCACGCGCTAGCTCGTCCAAGAGCCACCCGGGAGCGTCGGGCAGATGGGGCGGAGTGAGCATGGGCGCCATCTTGGCAGGAGCCATAGGCGATGCTTCAGCAAATAGGCGCGAGAAGTTCCGGTCGCACCCTGGTGTATGGGCCCAGGCCCGGCCATAATGAGGGAGTGGGAGACAAACCCAACGGGAGGGTTTTTCTGCGCGACGCCCGTGGCCAGGGCCGTTACATGCGGGTCACGTGGCATCCTGACAGCGCCACCGTGGTGTTCAGCCACTGGCAGGGCGACGTCTGCATGGCCTCCACTCGGGTGCCTATCGTCCCCGCCTCGAGGCTGGTCCGCCTGTTGGTCTCAGCGCTCGCTGATGTCGCCACCCGGCCATCGCTGCCCGTTGGCGAGCCGACGCCGGTGCTCACAGGGGGACCGCCATCGCACACGCGTTGGCAACTTCGTCTGCGTAAGCGGTTGCGCCCAGCAATGGCGCAGCTGCTCAGGATCCACCCGGACGGCGCCGAACAGCAGCGCAGAGCGGGCTGAGACCGGGATGCGTCCTAAGGCGGTCCCCCTTACATGCCCAGGTTGCCTATTTCGCGGAGAGGCCCGCGCCGGGCAGTGCCGGCGCGGGCCTCGAGGGGGACAGCGGGTCAGTGCTGGGCTACGAGAAGATCTCCCACTCCGAGACCTGCCCAGCCGGCCAGCCCGTATTGGCGGTGAA
>DASSZK010000006.1:0-6185 GCA_035702845.1 Acidimicrobiales bacterium | reverse complement strand
AAACCCAGTTCGGCGAGGCGCAGGTTGGCGGTGCTGTTGTCCAGGATCCGCATGATTACCTTTTCGCCGTTCACGGTCGGCAGGGTAGCCACGCGCAGGTCGACGGACTTGCCGTCAATGTTGGTCGTTATGCGCCCGTCCTGGGGGATGCGCCGCTCGGCGATGTTGATATCCGCCATGACTTTGAGCCGCGAGATGATGCCGTTTTGGATGTTCTTGGGCGAGCGCATCGTCTCGTGGAGCACACCGTCGATGCGGTAGCGGATGCGCACGTCCTTTCCCGTCGGCTCTACGTGGATGTCCGATGCCCTGTCGGTTATCGCCTGGCTGATCAAGAGGTTGACCAGGCGCACGATGGGTGCGTCCTCGCGGACCTCTTTGATGTTCGACAGGCGGTCGTCTTCCATCGGGGCGGAGTTGGCTGAAGCCTCGGCACTGATGTGCTCGGCCTCGCTGTCCTTGCGGTGGTACTTGTTGATGGCCGCATTTATGGCCTCCGCCGTGGCCACCACCTGGCGGACTTCTGCGCCGGTCAGGGCGCGGATGTCGTCGATGGCGAACACGTTGGACGGGTCCGCCATGGCCACTATGAGGCGCCCCTCCCACCAACCGATGGGTAGGGCGAGGTAGCGCCTGGCGAGCGTCTCGGTCACCAAGCGGGCCGCCGACGCGTCGACGGGATATGTCGCCAGGTCGACGAAGTCGAGCCCCAGCTGTTCGGCCAAAGTGCCGACGAACTGCTCTTCGGTGAGTAGGCGGTCCTCGATCAGCACACGAGCGAGGTTGACCCCCCGGTCTTTGGCGCGCCCGAGTGCTTCGCCCAGTTGGTCGATCGTGATGATGCCGCTCTTTACGAGGACTACTCCAAGTTGTTCGTCCTCTGACAGCGCGTTGTCACGGTCACGCAGCCGTGTGTCCATGGCCCTCCCTGGAGCGCTTCCCCGCCATTTCGTAAAAAGGTCGGCTTCTTGATCGTCGGCATCTTCCGCAGTGCCATTGAGGTGGACACCGACCAGGCCATGTACGCCAAAGGACGGTTTGGCACTACGGCGAATTCGAAGAAAACGGCGCAACTAGTGCCAGCGGCAGGCAACTTTGCGCCAGCCCCACGGCGGCGCTCCGGGCGCGCAAGTACAGGGCGCGCAAGTGCAGGGCGCGCAAGTACCGGGCCCTCGCGAGCCCGGCACCAGCTAACCGGCTTAGGGGGGCAGGAGCGAAACCTTAGTTGCGAGCGGATCCCAAGAACTTGAGCAGAAGGCCGCGGTTGACCGGATCCTGGCTCGGGTCGACTTCTTCCTCGCCATCAGGGGCGTGGCCGACATCGCCGGCCTCGTCGTCCCAGACCTCTGAAAGATCGGCCACCTCTGAGCCGTCGTCGGGGAGCTCCTCCCAGCCGTCGTCAACGCCGGTGCCGGCGGCCAGATCGGGGGCAGCGGCCATCTTTGTCACCGTGGCCGTCGTGGGGCCCGCTGCGGGGCGAGCGCCGGGGGCACTAAGGGACGAAGCCGCGGCGGCGGGGGCCTGACCGGCCACCACGTCCACCAGGCGCAGGTCCACGAGGTCCTTGATCGCCCGGCTGCCGTCAAATTCGCCCAGGTTCTGCACGGAAATGACCTCGGCCACGCTACGCCCCGAGCCCACGGCGGCTACCAGCTGCCACTGCTCCGGCCTGAGCATGACGGTGCCCTCCACGGTGGGTTTCAACACAACGCGGCTCGACAGCGACGGCACGATGGCGGCAATCGAAGGCCACTGCATGAGCCGGTTCTCTGCTTCTTCGAGCACGGGGGCGACGTCGTCGGGGCCCATGGCGTTTACCGCCTGGGTCCCGGTGTGGAACTTGAACTTGCCCTCTCGTAAACGCAGCAAGGCGAAGAGCGCGTCGACGGGGGTCTTGTTGTTGCCGACATCGAAGCCGCAGACCTTGCCGGCATCGAACCAAACACTCCCGACACCCCCACCAGACTCGATCCGCAACTCGCCCGTCTTTGCGGTAACGGACAGGAGAGCCAGGACGTCTGGCAGTGCAATTGTCTCGAGCGTACCTTCAAGCGACACGGCTACCTCCGGTTCTTACATTTTTACTTCGGCATCGTCCCGGCCGAAGTTGAGGAAAGCCCCGCGCTCAACCGTCCCGGCAGGTGCGTGCCGGCCGCCAGCCGCTCCTGGCTCCGTGCAAAAGCCTAGGCGCGCCCCAGGGGTTCGCCAAGTGGTTCCCCGAGCTGGGAGATCTCGCCCAGGCTCCCCGCCTCGGCCCGCCGGCGCAGCTCGCGCAAGGCCGCAGCGGACATTACGTCCACAGGGGCTTCGCGCCCCGTCCACGTGCGGAACTGGCGCGCCGCCTGGTGGATCAACATCCCCAGTCCATTGACGGTGCCCGCACCCCTCGCCCTGGCGGCAGCAAGCAGCGGCGTGCTCGCCGGTGCATATATAAGGTCGGCCACCAGCTGGCCGCTGCCGAGCCACGCGTCGTCGAGCCCGAGGGGCAATCCACCCGTGCCGGGGACCCCGACCATCCCCACAGGAGTGGCGTTCACCACTAGGTCGGCCTTGCCAGCGGCATCAACTGGGGCTACGCCCCCGCGCTCGCCGGCAAATGACGCTGTCTCCTCGGCTTGCTCGGGCCGGCGCGCGGCGACGAGGACCTGGCCGGCGCCGGCCTCGGCAAGGGCCAGGACCACTGCCTTGGCCGCTCCGCCCGCCCCAAGGACCAGGCACGTCTTGCCCTGCGGATCCCAGCCCTGGTCCAACAAAGCATCAACGAAACCAGGGCCGTCGGTGCTGTCGCCCACAAGCTCGCCCGCAACGTTGGTCACGGTGTTGACTACGCCCAAGCGCTCGGCCACGGACGACAGCCGCCTGCACGCCGCTGCAGCGGCTGCCTTGTGGGGCATGGTCACCGAGAGACCCCGTATGCCGAGGTCCACCATGGCGGCGACGGCGGTCGTGCCACGCCCCGCCGGGACGGGGAAGGCTACATAGGCCCAGTCCAGCCCAACCTCCACGAGGGCGGCGTTGTGCAGCACAGGTGACAGCGAGTGCTCCACAGGGTCACCGATCACCCCGGCCAGCGCCGTCCCCGCGGACGGCCATGTGCCCATCCGGCCCCCAGGCCGCGGGGCGTGGCCGCGGCCGTCCGAGCTCAGCACCCCAACTTCTCCGCCCGGCATTGGGCCTGGAGCTGGCTGAAGCCCGCCGTAGTTGAGGCGAAGCCCATCTTGCCGTCCGGGTTGACCTCGACCCAGTACAGGTAGCTGGTGTGGGGGGGGTGCATGGCCGCCTCCAGTGAGGGCACGCCGGGGCTGGCGATAGGCGTCGGCGGCAAGCCGTTGTGCACCTGGGTGTTGTAGGGGTTGGGGGTGTATATGCTCACGTGACCTTCGGGGTTACCTAGCCCGTACAAGAGCGTGGACTGCGCACCCAGTGCAATACCCCGCGCCAGGCGGTTGTATATAACACTGGCGATCGGGCCTCGGTCCTGGGCCAACTTGGCCTCGCGCTCAATGATGGACGCCACCTCCACCACCTGGTAGGGGGTATAGCCGAGCTTCTTCGCCGCGGCCCGCAGCCCAATGGCGTCGGCCTCCTGGTCAAAGGTCGAGGCCATGTACTGGACGAGTTCGTCGGCCGTCTCACCGGGGCGCACGGGGTAGGTGGCCGGGAACAGGAGCCCCTCCAGGTTGTGGGTACCTGCCGGCTCGTAGGCCGAGCTGACCTGGCCGTCCATTGCCGCCTGCTCGAACTGTGCTGCCGTGATCCCGACGTGCAGGCGGGCCACGGCGGCCGCCATCTCCCTCACCGTGAAACCTTCGGGCACGACGAGCTTGAACACCGCTTCGGACGGGCCGGCCTGGAGGGTGTTGACCACGGCCGAGTAAGACAGGTCCTGGTGCAGCCGGTAGGTACCGGCGAGCAGCGGCCCGGCACCGCTCAATTTCACGTACGCCTCAAAAACCGTGGATCCTCCGTGGATCACCTTGTGCCGGCTGAGGATCGTCCCGATGTCAGCAGTGGACGAGCCTTTGGGGATGTACACGGTGACCACGGGGCCGGGTTTTCCTCCGGGGTTTATATCGCTGCTCACCCTGAAAAAGCCCACTATCCCGACCAGCACCACCACAGCCAGCAGGGCTAGCAGCACGGTTGTCACCCGCCGGCTCCGCCTGCGTGCCTGCCTCTTGCTTGTTTGCAACGTGGCCACAGGGACCTCGTCCGTTATATGCCCGTACCCGGCCTCGTCGGTATCGGCGTACCCGGCCTCGTCGTCTTCGTGGTAGCCAAGATCCTCGTAGTAGCCATCACCGTCGAGCGCCCCGGTGGCGCCGATCTCGCCAACCTCGATCTCGCCAACCTCGATCTCGCCGACCTCGCCGTCGCCCTCAGTGTCCTCAGTGTCCTCAGTGTCCGCGTGCGCCTCGGGCGCGTCTGCGTCGACCCCGTCGCCGGCCCGTTGCCTGGCCCCGTACTCGTACGCCTGCCCCTCGGGCTCTACCGAGGTCACTGGCCCGCGCTCACCCCGCCGGTAAACCATCTGTCGTCTTGCAGCGACATGTGGCGGTCAGCGGTCGAGCGCTGGCGGTCGAGCCAAGTCTGCAAGATGGCCGCCGCCGCCACCTTGTCCACCACTGCGCGCCTCGCAGCCGGCCGGCGCCCCCCGTTTGCCAGAGCGCGCTGTGCGATCACAGTGCTGTAGCGCTCGTCGCAGCACTCAACGGGAACGGGCAGCGCCCTCACCAGCTCTTCCACCTCAGCCCTAACCCCGCTCGCAGCCGGCCCATGCCCGCCGGACAGCGAAAGCGGCAACCCCACGACGACCAAACTGGCCCCGACCTCAGCCACGCACTCGGCGATGGCGCGGTGGTCCTCCTCGTGGCTCGCTGAGCGCACCAAGACCATATAAGGGCTGGCCACCCGCCGGCCATCGTCGGACACGGCCACACCGATGCGACGACTGCCGAGGTCCAGGGCGACCACCCGCCCGGCGATGTCGAACGAGCTCACTTCCCCACCTCCACAAGATGGGCGCGCGCCCAGTCCAGGGCCTCGTCGAGCTTCGAGCTGTCACGCCCGCCGGCCATAGCCAGCTCCGGGTTCTTGCCCCCTCCCCCGCCACCGACCACTTTGGCAGCCCCGGACACAAGCTCGGGGGCGGGGATGCGGAACCCCTTTGCCACAGCAGCCACGAGGGACACCTTGCCGGGCTCGGGCTCGCCCCCGAGCACCACGGCCTCGACGCCGTTGCGACCCAGCGCGGACGTCGCCAGCTCCCTCAAGGAGTCCGGGCCCAATCCGTCCCGGCGGGCCACGACCGCACCGGATTGCGCCGACTCCGAGAGAGCAGCTGCCTCAGCGGCGAGCCCGGCTTGGCGGGCCGAGCGCAGCTCTTCGTGGAGCTCACGCATCTCCGCCAGCCGGCGCTCGAGTGCGTTGGCCAGGTCCTCGGGGGTCGTCTTGAGCAGCTCCGCCGCGGCGGCCAGGCGTGACTCGTTTTGGCGAAGTCTCTCCAGGGTGGCGGTCCCCGTCAGGGCCTCGACACGGCGGATGCCCGAACCGATCGAGCTCTCCGACACTATCTCGAGCGGGCCGATCATCCCGAGGCGCTCGACGTGGGTGCCGCCGCACAGTTCGACCGAGGCACCCCCGGCATGCACGACGCGCACATGGTCGCCGTACTTGTCGCCGAAAAAAGCGATAGCTCCCTTGGCTTCGGCGTCGGCGCGGGCCATCTCCATGGTCACGACGTCCATGTCGGAAAGGATCTCGGCGTTGACGAGATCCTCCACCTTGTCGAGGTCCTCGCGCGACACGCCGGCAAAGTGGCTGAAGTCGAAACGAAGGCGGCCCGGTGCGACGAGCGAGCCCTGCTGCTTTACGTGGGGCCCGAGCACTTCGCGAAGCGCCCAGTGCAAAAGGTGCGTGCCCGTATGGTTGCGCCGTATTGCGGCTCGCCGCTCGGCGTCCACGCCGGCCTCGACCTGCTGGCCGGGCACCAGCGTCCCCTCTTCGATCACTGCGGTGTGCCGGTGTAGACCAGGTAGGGCGGCGGTCGTGTCGAGCACCCGGGCACGGCCGGTCTCCCCGGCGATGACGCCGGTGTCGCCGACCTGCCCGCCCGATTCGGCATAAAACGGCGTCCTGTCGAGGAAAATCTCGACCTGCCCGGCGTCGGGGCCCTCCAGGACGGC
>DASSZK010000427.1:0-12393 GCA_035702845.1 Acidimicrobiales bacterium | reverse complement strand
CTCGTCCATGACGACCTGGTCGACGGGGGCTGCCTCGCCTTGGCGCAAGGCGACGTTGGCTAGCACCTCGGCTGTGCAGCACACGACGGGAGCGCCGGCGTTGATCGCCCCGTCCCCGGTCATCATGCCGACGTTGGCGGTGCCAAGGTGAGCGCAGAGGTCGAAGAACTTCTCCGATACGAGTGCCTTGATCGGTGCCGTGTACCAAGTGCGACCGCCGCGGGCCATGGCGGCGACGTGCGCGCCGAGGGCGACAAGGCTCTTTCCGGAGCCGGTCGGGGTGCCCACGATCACGTGGTCCCCGGCCAGTACAGCCAGCAGGCTCTCCTCCTGAGCCGGGTAGAGCTCGAGCCCGCGGCCGGCGGTCCACGCGGTGAAAAGGTCGAGCACCGCTTCCGGGGCGGGTCGAGGGCCCGCAGCTTGTAGTGCCTCCCAAAGGCCGGCATGGCTGGGAACCGGAGGGGCCCCCGTGGTCAAGCTGGCCCAGGGGCGCCGGCGGGCTCGGAAATGCCAATGCCGCCCAGAGTCGTGGCGCCGTAGCGCTGCTTTTCCCGTTCCAAGTCGAGCCTGCCGATGCGGTTACGCGCGTCGTAGGCGGCGTCGTCGAGGAGCGCGGCAGGCACTATCCAGGCCACTTCGAACTCGATACCGTCGGGGTCCCGGGCGTAGAGGCTCTTGGTCGTGCCGTGGTCGCTCGCTCCGACGAGGGCTCCCTCCGAGCGCAGGCGCTGCGCGAGCTCGGAGAGCTCGTCCAGGGTCTGTACCTCCCACGCAAGGTGGTACAGGCCGACCGTGCTGCGCCCGGCAAGCGACGGTCCGGCGCCGGCACCGATGCCAAAAAAAGCTACGTCGTGATCGTTGGTCGACGCCGGGGCCCGCATGAACACCCCACCCGGGGCCCGCATGAACACCCCACCCGGGGCACCCATGCCGACCCGCTCGAAGCCGAGGTTGCGCTCATAAAAGGCCGCCGTCACCTCGGCGTCGCGAACGTAGAGCACTGCATGGTTGAGGCGGCGCACTGGCATGGTCCCGTTGTACCTCATCCAGCCCCGGGCGCTCGTTCTTTTGCTGGGCGCCCGCCTTTTTACATGTCCCTTGCAAGCCCTCTAAGCTGCGCCTGTGCTACGTCCACGGACCACGACTCGCGCCAAAAGCCGACGCGCTGCCTGCACTATCGCCGGCCTCGTGACGGTCGCACTCGCTCTGGCCGGCTGCGGCGAATCCGTCGCTGCCGGTGGTGAGAACGCAGCAAAGCACCCGGCCTCGGGCATATGGGAGTCCAACACGGTCGGGGGTAACCCGATCTCGGGCCAGCCGTCCGCTCATGTACCCCTGACACTGCCGCCGAGCCAGGCGCCGTCCTCGTCACCGGGCCGCAGTGTGCAGGTGCTGGGCGCCGTGCGCCAGGCCCTCGGGAACGGTGGCTGTTGGGAGGACGCGCACCTCGGCAACTACTACGGGGCCTACGACCAGTGGTTCTGGTGGATGGGACAGTGCAACGACACGGTGGCTATGGCTTCCGTGGAGCTTTACTCGTCGGCGGGTGCGGCCGCACACGCTGCCCACCATGCCAGTGACACCGCCGTCCTCGCCCGCTATCGGGCCGGGGCCGTCCTAGTCGACGTGTACGGCAACGCCCCCAGCTCGGTGGTCGCAGCCCTCTCACATGTGCAGGGCTTGAAGCCGGTTCCCGGGTATGGGTTCGCCAGCTGAACGTTTTAGTGGTGGTCTGATCCGCCTCGTCTAGGCCGCCGGCGTGAACGGGTGAGGGCCCGGCCAGCCCGTTGTCCTGCCCAGAGCCCCCTGTGCCGGATGCTCGAGTTGTGCGAGCAGGGCATCTATCTCTTCGAGCAGCAGTGAAGTGGCTTGTGCGGACCCGGGTTGTTGCGGCTCGGGGGTAGCGATCGCTGGCACAGTGAGCTTCATGGCGGCCTCCTTTGGTCGACGCGCCTTCCAGTGAGGTCTTGATCGGCCGCGTGGCGTGCCAAATAAGGTTGTCCGGGCGGCTCGGGCGGCCGAGCGGCCAGCCTGTCAAAAGATCGGGCCTGTCAAAAGATCGGGCCTGTGCCGCAGGTTCAGGAAAGCCGGATGATGTCTTGGGCTACCAGGTACCCGACCATCCCCATGATCGTTAGGTAGAGGGCAGCAGCCACCCAGCGCCAACGGTGGTCCGCCCGAAAGAACCTTCGGATTGCCATCACGTCGCTCACGAGGGCGGCCAGACCGATGGGTAGCCCGATGGCCGAGGCGGTAACGGTGTGGGCGAAAGAGTGGCCGAACAACCCCGGGACGAGCCCCAGAGCCGGGAAGATTATGTAGGTGAGCAGGCATCGCGTCGCCGATAGCAGGATCGACGAGCTGAAGACGTTGTAGACCTGTTCTGTCCCCGGCTCGGGCTCGCGGATGACGAGCAGACGGCGGGCCAGCCTGTCGGCGACGCTGCGCCGGGGGGCGAACGGCGCAACTACCGCGCTCTGTGCGCTCCAGCCAGGCGAGGCCACGGCGACTGCCGTCTGCTCGGCCTGTGGGCCTCGTTGAGTGCTCGTCGCGGCGCTGGGCATACGGAGATCCTACGATGCCCTTTGGCCGGAGGCGAACTGGCCGTTTGGGTTAGCGCGAAGTCGACGTCACGGGCTTGCCGCTGGGCGATACCAGCCACCACGTGCCACCGTAGGTTTTAATCCCCTCACCCGTGGCCATCCCAGGCTTGGCATCTTGGATGTAGGTGTAAAGAGCGTGCTTGGCGTAGAAAACTTGCCGCTCCCCGCCGGACCTCTCGCTGGTTGCGAGCAGTTTCCCGTCAGCACCTGAGCCCGCGCGGACTGCGCCCCGCACGACCAGGGGAGGCCACGCCTGCACGCAGGAGCCCGTACAGCTGCTCGTCATCGGCGGATCAGCGGTGAAAAGGTACAGTGTTTTCCCGGTGGCAGTGACCAGCACCCTGCCGTAGGCGGGGATAGAGCGCACATCCACTAAAGAGGCCGTGGGGGAGGGGACCGTGGTCGCTGCCGAATTGCCCTGCAGGGCCTGGCCGCCGCAGGCGCTCAGTGCCACTGCAGTAACTGTCAGGGCAGCCACCATCACCCACCCTCTTACCGCCTTGCCAAGGGGCCTGCGGGTCTGCATGGCAAGTTACGTACCCAGCCCGGCTGGTCCTTTATCGTCGCTTGTACCGTCGCTAGCGCGCTGCCTAGTCGTCAGGGTGCGGCATCGTCATTAGCTTGCGGCCTGCGCAGAAAAACCTCCTGGGCGATGGTCGCCACCAGCATGCCTTCTTCGTCGAAGACGCGGCCCTGAGCCACGCCCCGAGAGGCATAAAGTGAACTGGCTTCTGCTTCGAACAGAAGCCACCGGTCTGCCCGGAAAGGCCGGTGAAACCACATCGTGTGGTCCAGGCTGAGCGGGCGCCATGGTTTTTGTGGGCGGTATGTCGCTTCGAGCAGGGCACCCGCCAGCCATGCCGGTCCGCTGTCGGAGATGAACGCCAAGGCGGCAGCATGGAGCGAGGGGCTGTCGCCCATTTCTTCCAGCATCCGCGACCAGGTCGACGCCCTGGCGCCATGGCCTGGTTTGACGAGGTACTGAGGATCTCCGGCAGTCGCCCCGGGAACCTCAGCAGGCGCAGCGTCGCCGGCGCGGGCACGAGCTTCGCGCCGGGCACCGGCTACTTTGAGGCTCGGGTGGACGTAGTGACCGGTGTCTGATTGGTAAGAGCCCTCGACCATGCTCAACTCGAACAGGGGGCTCCAGCTCATCTCGGTCCCAGACGAGGGAGGTCCGACCGAGGGGGGCCGTGCGAGCTGGACGTCCATGGTTGGCTCGCCAACCGCCTGGAAGGATGCCGCCATGTTCAAGATCGCCCCCGCCGACTGGCGGGCGACGACGTGGCGGGCGATGAAACTGCGGCCGTCGCGTAGCCGCTCGACCTCGAAACGCACGGGCTCGCGCGCATCACCCATCCGCAGGAAGAAAGCATGCAGCGAATGGGGGGCGAAGCCGTTGCGTACCGTGAGCTCGGCGGCACGCAATGCCTGTGCAACCACTTGGCCGCCGTACAGGCCGTCCCAAGGGTAGAGGGGACCGGCGCCCACGAAAGTGTCAGGGCCGTGGGGCTCCAGTTGCATCATGGCGCCGAAGCTCATATCCGGGCCTGACTGGTCAGTTCCAGGCACAGAATTTCCAGGTACAGAAGTTCCAGGCACAGTCAGTTCAGGCACAGTCAGTTGTTGTCAAGGCGCGGGAACAAGCTCTGTTCAAGGACCAATTTGATCCCGGCCGCGATCGGTATTGCAACCAGTGCGCCGATAATCCCGAGCATGGCACCCCCGACGATCACGGCGAGCACCGTGACGACGGGGGAAACGTCGACCGCCTGGCGCATAACACGGGGCACCAGCAAATAGTCCTCTACAAAGCGGTATGCGACATAGAAACCCGCCGTGAATATGGCGGTCGGCAGCGAGACACTGAGCGCCACCAGGCTCACGACTACGCCTGCGATGGTCGAACCGACGACCGGTATGAGGTCGAACAGGGCCACAAGGAGGGCCAACAGGAAGGCATAAGGGATGCCCAGGGCCAGGGACCACACAAGTGTCCCGATCCCGGCGACCAGCGAGGTGAACAGGTTGGCCAGGAGGTAGCCTCCGACACCGGCGAGCACGTCGTCGAGCAGCAGGCCAAAACGGTCGCGGCGGCTACGAGGCACTAGATGGACGAAGAACCGCTTTATGGCGGGCAACGCCGCCAGGAAATAGACGATCAGGACGACGACGATCAAAAGCGAGCTCACCGCCTTCAACACGGCTTCACCAGCGCCCAATGCCCCCGACGCCACGCCCTTGGCCAAGGTCCCTGTCCCTGAGCCCCCTATGTAGTAAGCGAGGTGCAGTTGTTTGGCGATATGGCCAAGGGTGCCTTTGCCGGACGCGATCTCGGCCCGCCACCGCGGCACCTGCGTCGAGAGCTGCGATACCTCTTTTTGGATGGGAGAGATGGCTGAGGCTACGAATGCGGCGGCGACTGCTCCGGCGGCGAAGACCACCAGGAGCACCGAGTACGACCGGCGTAGGCCATGGCGCGTCGCGAACCCGACGACTGGTTCCAAGCCCACGGCGATGAACAGTGCGAGGAAGACCAAAACGAGGGTGCCGCGCACCGAGTACACAGCGGCTCCCAGGGCGATGGCGACGAGGCCGCCCATGGTGGCACCGAAGCCCGTAAGGAAGGGGCTGGTCCGGTCAAATGGCCGTCCCAAACGCCGTGCCGCCCGTTGGCGGGTTTTGTCCTCTCCTGGGCCTCGGCCAGGGAGCTCGGTGGTGATGACGCGCTCGGCCGGGCCGACAAGGGGGGCGACGGGAGGTTCGGCGTCAGGTTGCTGTGGCATATGCCTCGAGCTCGTCCATTTGGCGATCGTATGCCTCGCAGGCGCGAAACATCGGTCTATCAGTCAAGGGCTCGGCCGGCCCACTTGCCCATGTGGACCACCTGCCAAAGTGGGCGCCGGCCACGCCCGGCAGACGTCGCCGTACGGTCGTCGTCTGAGGGCCACCCTAGGGCCACGGCGCCGATCGGTTCCCAACCGTCCGGCACGCCGAGCGTCTCGGCCAAAGGGGGCCAGTCGTGGCGCAGGGCAAAGAACAAGGCGCCCAGCCCCTCGTCCGCCGCCGCCAGGAGCAGCAACATGGTGGCGAAGGCGGTGTCGACGAGCCAGTACGGGACTTGCCAGGCGTCCACGCGCTGGGCTGCGGCCTCCACGCTCCCGGTCTTGTCGGCTTCCGCATAACGGTGCACGTAGTGGTCCCGGTTGCCGAGCGGGAGCACAACAACCGGAGCACTCAGCAGGCCGGGGTGGCTGGGGTGAGCGAGCCAGGATGGATCAGCCTGGTGCTCCCAGAACACAGATGTCTCGTCTCCTTGGAGCACGACGAATGCCCATCCCTGGCTGTTGCCAGCCGAGGGCGCCCTCGTCGCCGCGCAAAGTGCCCGCTCCAAGACGTCTGCCTGTACGGGCTTGGCGGTGAAGCTCCGGCACATCCGCCGCCGTCTGATCACGGTGTCGAAGTCCAACGGGTGCAAACTAGTCACAACCGAGAGGCGGTGGCGAATGCCGCGATCGGCGAGGGCTCGGTTGGCGGCCGTCTGCCCTGCTGGTTGACCCCCTGGACCAGGATGGGAATGCCGACCCACCTGGTAGGGTTTCAAATGCCATGGCTACTTTTCGTGAACTGCTGAACGCCGCTCGTTCTCGCATCGAGGAAGTTACCCCGGCGGAGGCTGTCGAGCGCCTGAAGCAGCCGGGGACGGTAGCGCTCGACGTCCGCGAGGCGGACGAGTTCGAGCAAGGCGCCTTGAAGGGCGCGGTACACATCCCGCGGGGGTTCTTGGAGCCGCAGGTAAACGGCCGGGTGCCGGACCCCAACACGCCGCTCGTGGTCTACTGCGCCGGTGGCACTCGTAGCGCCTTTGCTGTGGACACTCTGAGCCAGCTCGGCTACAAGAACGTGGTCAGCATGGCGGGCGGGTTCAACAGGTGGAAGGACGAAGGTCTCCCCTGGGAAAACCCAGCCGTGCTAACCCCTGACCAGCGCAACCGTTACCAGCGCCACCTTCTCCTGCCCGAAGTGGACGTGGCGGGCCAAGTCAAGTTGCTGCGTTCCAAAGTGCTGCTCCTGGGAGCAGGCGGGCTCGGCTCGCCTGCGGCGTTGTACCTGGCGGCAGCCGGCGTGGGCACGCTCGGGATCGTCGACATGGACGTAGTCGACGCGTCCAACCTGCAGCGCCAGATCCTTCACAACATGGACCGCTTGGGTGAGCGCAAGGTGGACTCGGCCAAGAAGGCACTGACAAGTCTCAACCCTGACGTCAATGTCGTTACTTACGACGTGCGTCTCGGGGCGGACAACATCATGGACGTGTTCGCCGGCTACGACGTGATAGTCGATGGCACCGACAACTTCCCGACGCGCTACCTGGTCAACGACGCCTCTTTGAAGCTGGACATCCCGGTGGTCCACGGGTCGATATTCCGTTTCGAAGGTCAAGTGAGCGTTTACCTGCCCCATGTCGGGCCCTGCTACCGGTGCCAGGTACCCGAACCTCCGCCGGCGGAGCTCGCTCCCTCCTGCTCTGAGGCCGGGGTGCTCGGTGTGCTGCCCGGGATCATCGGCTCGCTGCAGGCAATGGAGACGATCAAGGTACTCCTCGGGCTCGGCGAACCGCTTGCCGGACGCCTGCTCGCTTACGACGCTCTGGACGCAACCTTCCGGACGTTCAAGCTGAACCGGGATCCCGACTGCCCGGCGTGCTCGGTGCCAAAGGAGCAGCTGACCATCGCCGAGTACGACCAGCTCTGCATGCCTCACCCGTTGCAGCCGCCCTCGGCCGCCTGAGCGCTAGCGCAGGGGGGTGACGAGCGGGGCAGGTGCTTCGCGGGCGGCCGTTGGGCTCAACGCGGTTATCGTCAGCGTCGACGGCACGACCCCACGCCTCTTGACGCTACGGGACGGGGAGCAAGAAAGCCTGCCTTCGGGTGATCTGGACGACCGTTCTGACCGCACTCTGGAGGCAGCTGTCCGGCGGTTGGTGGCGGCGGAGGTGGGGGTGCCCGTACGGTATTTCGAGCAGCTGTACACCTTTGGCGACCGAGACCGGGTACCTGGGGGCCGGGCGCTGGCGGTTGCCTACCTCGCTTTGGCTCGCCACCAGCCGGTCTACGGCCCGAAGAACCCTCGGTGGGTCGACTACTACGAGCTGTTCCCCTGGGAAGACTGGCGCCCCGGAAAACCGTCAATGATCGGCCGGCTAATCAACCCTGCCCTTGAGGCTTGGCTGGTGGGTTCGCCGAGTAGTACCCGCCCCACTCGCACGGAGCGTGCGGAGCTAACGTTCGGCACGGGCCAAGCCCTTTGGGATCCCGTGCGGGTACTCGACCGTTACGAGCTGCTTTATGAACTAGGGCTCGTTGACGAGGCGTGGCGAGCCGGCGGCCGGGACAAGCGTGGCCCCGTTGTAGGGATGCCGCTCGCTCACGACCACCGCCGTATTGCGGCCGCTGCGCTGGAGCGGCTCCGAGGGAAGTTGACCTATAGGCCGGTGGTCTTCGAGGTCCTCCCGGACACCTTTACCCTCTCGGCGCTCCAGCAGGTGGTTGAAGCACTGTCCGGGCAGGTCCTGCACAAGCAAAATTTTCGCCGGCTTGTCTCTGCCTCGAACCTCGTCGAACCAACAGGCGAGCTGCAAGCCCACACCGGGGGGCGCCCGGCAGAGCTGTACAGGTTCCGGCGCGAGGTGCTGCGGGAGCGGCCGGCACCGGGGTTGGGCCTGCGCCGCCTCGGTGGTCCGTGACGAACGCAACGTCGTTGTCGGGCCATTGTCCGCCGTCCCCGCTACCTCGGCTAGTTTCTTCGACTATCATGGGGATATGCTCAAAGAGAGTATAAGGGTGCCAGAAAGCGCCGCCGAGGGCGGGAGTGCGCCCGATGAGGCGGCTTACGAGAGCTGGGCAAGGCAAGTTCGCCAACTGGCCCGCGAGCGCGATGCCGTCATCCTGGCGCACAATTACCAGCTGCCCTGGATCCAGGACGTGGCCGATTATCTCGGCGATTCCCTTGCCCTCTCGAGGCTGGCTGCCGCCAGTGACGCGAAGGTCATTGTGTTTTGCGGGGTCCACTTCATGGCCGAAACGGCCAAGATCCTCGCTCCTGAGCGTACTGTTCTCATCCCGGATCCGGCAGCCGGGTGCTCGCTGGCTGACACGATCAGCGCCGATCAAGTCCGCGCCTGGCGCCACGAGCACCCCGATGGGCTGGTCGTGGCGTACGTAAATACTTCCGCTGCTGTAAAGGCTGAATCGGACGTGTGCTGCACGTCCTCCAACGCCGTCGAGGTCGTTGCGTCCTTACCCGAAGGCCCTGACGTGCTTTTCCTGCCCGATATGTTCCTCGGCGCCCATGTGCAGCGCCAGACCGGGCGCAAGCTGGATATATGGATGGGCGAATGCCATGTGCACGCTGGGATTTCTCCCGTCGAGCTGAAGAGCAAGGTCGCGGGTAACCCGGGTGCGGAACTGCTGGTCCATCCCGAATGCGGTTGCACGACAACCGCACTTTGGATGGCGGGCAATGGGGACCTGCCGGCTGAGCGCACCCACGTCCTGTCGACTTCGGGGATGGTCGAGATGGCCAGGAAAATTGGTGAGGGTAAGGCATTGGTCGCCACTGAGACCGGGATCCTGCACCAGCTCCGCAGGGCTAACCCAAGGGGCGTGTTCGAGGCGGTGTCGCCCGCTGCCGAGTGCCGCTACATGAAGATGATCACCCCGGATAAGTTGTTGCGCACACTGCGAGACGGCGTTTTTGAAGTGACGGTCGAGCCCGCTGTGGCCGAAAAAGCCAGGCAGGCGGTCGAGCGCATGATCGTCATAGGCCAACCGGGCGCAGGGGAGTAGCTATGAAAAACGACCTGGATGTGCTGGTTATCGGCACCGGTGTGGCCGGGCTGTCCGCTGCGATCGAGCTGGCAGGGCACGCTCGCGTGGCAGTCGTTTCCAAGGAGCCAGGTGGTGGTGGCAGTACGGTACTGGCGCAGGGAGGGATCGCGGCGGCGACGGCACCCGGAGACAGTGCCGGCGCTCATGCGGCGGACACGGTGGCCGCTGCGGCCGGGTTGGGTGACCCCGAAGTAGCTCTGGCTGTCACAGCCGAGGCCGCCGACGCCGTGCAGATGATGACTCGCCTCGGGGCCCGCTTCGACGTTGGGGCCCCAGCAAAAGAGGGCGGCCACAGTGCGGCCCGGGTCATCCATGCCCGGGGCGATGCCACCGGGGCGGAGATAAGCCACGCGCTCATGGGAGCGGCATCGGGCTTGGGGATCCCCGTCCTCGCAGGTATGTTCCTGGTGGATCTCTTGGTCGAGCCGGCGTCGGACGGGCGCGCGCGTGTTGGCGGGGCGCTGCTTTGGGACGCCGAGGCTCGGGAGCTGCGCGAAGTCAAAGCGGCGACGGTCATCCTTGCGACCGGGGGTTACGGCCAGCTCTGGGCATGCACCACCAGCCCATGGGCTTGCAGCGGCGACGGGCTCGCCGCGGCGCTGCGTGCCGGAGCCCAGGCTGCGGACCTCGAGTTCGCCCAGTTCCACCCGACCGGGATGGCGCTCGGGCTCGACCCCCGGCCTTTGGCGTCGGAAGCTCTGAGGGGAGCAGGGGCCCGTCTGCGGGACGCAACTGGCGAGTACCTGCACCCTTCAACCGCCCCGGGAACTGGGGACCTGGCCCCTCGGGACGTGGTGAGCCGCTCAATGGCACGCAGGATGGCCGAGCTCGGTGCCGACCACAGCTACCTGGACGCCACCGGTATCGACCCAGCTGAGCTGGTACACCACTTTCCCACGTTCGTTGCTGCGTGTAACGCAGCAGGGCTGGACCCTCGCCGTGACTGGGCGCCCGTGTCGCCGACAGCGCACTACACCATGGGAGGCGTGCTCACCGACACCTTCGGGCGGACGACGCTGGAGGGTCTCATGGCGGTGGGTGAGGTCGGTTGTAGCGGCCTGCACGGGGCGAACCGGCTGGCTTCCAACTCGTTGCTGGAGGGTGCTGTCATCGGCCGGCGGGCTGCTGCGGTGGCCATGGGCTCGGGTGGCCCCGTAGCCCCCTGCGACGAGGTGCGACTGGACGAGGTCCTCGAGCGCCCGTCGCCGGGAGCAAAGGGTACGTCCCCCCACGCAGAGGGGGCCTCGGGCGCTCGGCTGGCTCTGCGCCAGGCCATGCAAGCTCACGCGGGTGTCGCCCGCGACGCCGCCGGGCTGTCCGTTATCGCTGGGCAGATCGAGCGGGACATGGTGGCCGAGCAGGCTGGGGCAGCGGGGGGGTGGGGCCCGGCCGAGTGGGAGCTCGACAACATGCGGTGCGTGGCACGCGCCGTGCTCGCTCTGGCTCTGCGCCGCGAGGAGTCCCGGGGGGCTCACTGGCGTACGGATTTTCCTTCGGCACAAGACCGCTGGCGGGTGCGCCAGGTATGCCAGCTCGCGGCTGACGGTTCTATGGTCGTTGGCGAGCTCGCTGTACCCGGCGGGGCGCGTGTCGCCGAGGCGTCGTCGTCGGCCCCCGTTCCCGCTCTCCCGTGATGCCGGACGTTCCCTGGGCGGACTTCCGGCGCGTAGTGAAGGACGCTCTCGAGGAGGACCTCCCCAACGGCGACCCCACCGGCGCAGCCGTGGGTGCACGCCCTTCAGCTGCGAGGCTGGTGGCCCGCAGAGCGGGCACAGTGGCCGGCTTGGTTTCCGCTGACCTGGTCCTTTCCGAAACGAGCAGGATGCTCGCTCGAGGAGCGGCGAGCGCCGAAGCCCTTGTTGGCGACGGCGCCGTAGTGGTCGCGGGCCAGGTGCTGATGGAGCTGCGTGGCCCCGCTGACACCCTGCTGGCGGCAGAGCGGACGTTGTTGAACCTGGTCTGCCATCTTTCTGGCGTAGCCAGTGCCACTGCGGCGGTTGCGGCCGAGCTGGAGGGGACCGGCACCGTGCTGCGCGACACTCGCAAAACCATTCCCGGGTTACGGGGTCTGCAGAAGTACGCGGTCCGTTGCGGCGGGGGTGCCAACCACCGTATGAGCCTGTCCGACGCCGTGTTGGTGAAGGACAACCACGTCGCCGCTCTGGGAAGTATTGCGGCTGCGGTTGACGCCGTGCGGTCGCAAGCCGGAGGCCTGGAGGTAGAGGTCGAAGTGGACGACCTCGCCGAGCTCGACGAGGCTCTCGCTGCAGGTGTCGACCTAGTGCTGGTGGACAACATGGACCTCGCAGGCACGGCTGAGGCGGTGAGGCGGGCACGTCGCGCCGGCGCAAGGGTCGAGGCGTCCGGCGGCATCACCATCGCCAATGCCCGTGCGGTGGCTTCGACGGGCGTGGACTTCATTGCCATGGGTGCCTTGACGCATTCGGCGGTAGCCCTGGACGTCGGGCTGGACTGGGAGATCGCCGCCCTTAGCTAAAAGGCGACCAGTGCTCCCGCTCGACTACCGTTTCCTCCCGGAACCGGGAAGTCCCGGCATGGCGTCAAGGGGGTTGAGTGCGCTACAACGCAGGCGACACTGCATGGGTACTGGTCAGCGCTGCGCTGGTGCTGTTCATGACACCGGGCCTGGCACTGTTTTACGGGGGGATGGTCAGGCGGAAGAACGTCCTGGCCATGCTGATCCAAAACTTCGTGGCCATGGCCGTAGTCAGCCTGGTGTGGGTTTGGTTCAGCTACAGCTTGGCGTTCGGGCCCGACCTCGGCGGCGCAGGCGTACTCGGGAGCTTGCATTTTGCCGTCCTATCCCACATTTCGCAGGCCATCCCCGGCATGCCCCATCAAACGATCCCCCAAGTCGCCTTCGTCATCTTCCAGATGAT
>DASSZK010000020.1:0-8871 GCA_035702845.1 Acidimicrobiales bacterium | reverse complement strand
GCGCGTGGTCAGGTTGCCGTCTATGGCATTAGAGGCGACATCGCCCCCGCTGGCGGGGGTGTTGGTCGAAGCCGTCCATCCCGACTGGGAAAGCTGCGTACCGGACGCCGTGGCCGAGCAATTGGCGCCGGCAGCCGTGGTCGTCGTCGCTCCCGTGGTCGTCGTGGTGGCCGCAGTAGTCGTAGTACCCCCCAGTGACGGGTTGTTGTAAACGAAAAACTGCTGCATAGACCACCAGTTGGGGCTTACCGACTGAGTGAGGACGACTTGGACGTACTGCGCCGTCTGAGAGGGGAAGCTCACGATCTGCGGGTACGCCGTGCTCGTGCAACTAGCGACCGTGGTCCAGCTACTTCCGTTGGATGAGACATTGACGTTGAAGCCACGGGCATAGTCACCGCCGTAATCGACGGCCGCCATCTGGATCTCGTTGAAGCTCTGCGCCGATCCCATGTTGACCTGGAAGTACAGGCCCGAGGCCTGCGCCTCGTCACTGGAGAACCGGTTGCCCGTCGGCGTGTTGTTGACGACGTTGGTTATGGCGTTCTGGGCGGCGTCCGTAGTGCTGGACGGGGCATTGGTGCTCCCCGTAAAGCCAGACTCGTTGAGCTGACCCGTGGGCGAACTGGCTGTGCAGTTGGCGCTTGCTGCGGAGGCAGCCGTCCCCAGAGCCCCAGCCACGACGGGACCGAGACCGACGACCGCAGTGAGAGATGCAACAGCGATCCCTACGGCCGCTCGGTGCTGACCGAGGACCCTGGGCATCCGGTGTCCCCAAGGGCGTGCCAAGGCGCGCCCGCGTAACGATGGATTCAAAGCCACCCCTTCCCGTTTGCACGAGAGCTGTCCCCCCCAAAAGTGGACACCGCCCACGTTTGTCCAACACTTGAACTAACTTGAGACTTTATATCTCGTTCACGCACACTGCAAGCACCGCTAGTGCGAAACCGGAAGTTCCATGAGGCACAGATCGCGGGCTACACCCACGCGTTGCGGTCTCAGGCGGGCGAGGACACGTCTGGAAGGTGCTCCACCAGGGATGCAATGACGGAGGCTGGGCTGACCAGGACAGCACCTGCAGCGGCACTTAGGTCGGCCAGGGCCCTGCGCCGGTCGGCTGGGCGCATGTTTATACAGCTGACCAGCACCTCCGGTTCCCATCGCAGGAGGCACGAGCACTGCAGGACCGCCCCATTGCGGTTCCGCCTCTGCGAGATGCCGACCCACTTGCGCTCGCCGGGGCCTAGGACCTCGCCGGGGCCGGTACCGGCGAAGCAATAGAACCTTGACCACTCGCTGTGGCGCATAGGCCCCCTCCAGACCCGGGCTGTCCCCGCCCCCGCCGCCTCGAGCGCTCCGGCCCAAGCCTCTCCTAGCCACCACGACGCCTTGCTCACATCGTCTTCCCAAAGGGGCGACCTTCGGGGGAGCACGAAGTCGGCCCAAACCTGGCCACCCGGTTCCACCAGGACGGCTCCCCCGCCGCTGCGCCGCTTGGCAACCTGCGCACCCTGCTGCCGGCAGCCTTCGAGGTCTACGAGACCGGCATCCTGACCGCTCCCCAATACAAGGGCCCGGGTCTCGGGCCATAGCAACCTCACCATGTGGTCAAGGCTCACAACGCCGCCAGGGAGCGACGGAGGAGCCAGCAACGCCGCGGACCGATCGTGCAACTCCCCCGCCGGGCCCGCGTCTTCTACGAGCGCCCATCCCTTGGCAGCGCACGCGGCTCGCAGGCGGTCACCCACCGCAGGGCGCGCTTCGCCGGGAGTGCTCGGTCCCAGGCCACCTCCGCCGGGGACGAGCGGAACTGCGCCTGTCAAGCCGACATTGCAGAGGTAGACATTGCCCGGGCCGGCCGGCCCGCCGTGCCCTGAGCGGCACCCGCGCCGTCGCCCCAAACGCTCACGGATGCCGCAACATTGATCCCCACTTCCCCGAGGTACGGCTCCCATTCCGGTTGGACGGCCCCAAGAGCAGCGAGTGCCCACTGCCGACCCCTCGGAACCGTGGGCGGGCGGCGCAGTTTCATCCCGGAGTCCTCCAGCATGTGGTCACGCTTGCGAGCGTTACAACGCCTGCAGGCGGCAACGACGTTCTCCCAGCAGTGAAGACCTCCCTTGGAACGGGGGATTATGTGGTCGATGTTCTCAGCCTGCGCCCCGCAGTACTGACAACGGTGCCCGTCGCGAGCAAAGATCGCTCGCCGGTTGAGCGCCACATGAGCCTGGTGGGGCACGCGCACGTAGTAGGCCAGCCGGACTACGGACGGCTCCGCCAGCGACACCCGGGCCGAATGAAATACGCGGCCCGTCCCTGAAAGCAGTTCGGCTTTGGACTGGAGCACCAGCAGCAGAGCACGTCTCGTGGGCACGACGCACAGCGGCTCGTAGCTTGCATTCAGCACGAGTGCCCGCGACATGCCCCTCCTACCTTTGTACGAGGGGGACCGGGCGTATGAGAGGTACGGGGCGTATGAGAGGTACCGGTTGTACCGCGGAGACGGGACCGGGCACCGGGAGCGTCGCCTGCCGGTCAGGGCGCCTGCGACTCCGGCCAGGTGCCAATACTGCCGAAAGCGGGGGCCCCGCGCCTTGTCCAGGGCCTCGCCGACTCTCTCCGGGCCTTCCCCGAGCCATGACAAAGAACTTAGCGCGCCAAGTCGTCCATCCTGCGGCACCATTGGAGGTAGGCAATGAGCTCGTCTCCGCTCAGGCGTCCGCGCGCACTACCGAACATCGTCTCGTTACGCATCCGCAAGTAGTCGGCCGGCACGTGCGGAAGGAACGGCCATCGCCGCCACCACGAAGGCGCTACGAGCGAGCGGGCCAGGCGTGCAGCGATCGGCCACAGGGCTGGTTGCGCCACAAGCGACGGCAATGCGCTCCAAGGGGCACGTGAGCGTTCGGGCCCATAGGTCACAGCGTCAAACGTTACCCGGGTACTCTCGGGACGGTGATCGAACCGAGCGAACTGGTCGGCAGGGAAGCCCCAGGACCTGGCAACCGGTCCGATGAAGTGACCGAGTTCGCGGCGACCTTTACGGCAGTGACGGACCGGGTCTGCGGAGTTGTCAAGGGAAAAGCCTCCCAGGTCCGGCTGGCCCTGGTGTGCTTGCTCGCCCGCGGGCACCTGCTGCTCGAAGACGTACCCGGCGTCGGCAAGACCAGCCTCGCTAAGGCGATCGCCCAGAGCATGGGCCTCACCTGGACCAGGGTGCAGTTCACTCCCGACCTCTTGCCCGCAGATATCACCGGGACGACAGTCATGGGCCCGGACGGCCAAGCCTTCGCTTTCCGCAGGGGGCCTATTTTCACCAATTTCCTGCTGGCAGACGAGATAAACCGGGCCTCTCCGAAGACCCAGTCAGCGCTATTGGAAGCCATGCAGGAGCAGCAAGTGACTGCCGGGGAACATACCTATCCCCTGCCCTCCCCGTTCCTGGTGATCGCCACTCAAAACCCCGTGGGCCACGATGGCACGTTCGCTTTGCCCGTGTCAGAGCTGGATCGCTTCCTGGTCCGCTCGCACCTCGGCTACCCTGACCGCAGCTCGGCTCTTGAGATGATGCAAAGCGCCAGCGGCGCGTCTGGAGCGATCGACCCGGTCGTCGGGCCAGAGAAGGTCCTGCACATGATCCGCACCGCCGCCGATGTGTTCGTGGCCCCGGCGCTCCAGGAGTACATGGTCGACCTGGTGGACGCCACGCGCTCTCACCACGCTGTACTGCTCGGGCTTTCCCCCCGCGCCCTCGTCGGCCTCCAGTCGGCCAGCCGCGCCATGGCCGCTTCGCAGGGGCGCACCTACGTGGTCCCCGACGACGTGAAAGCTCTTTTGGGCCCCGTTGGCAACCACCGGCTGGTGCTTCAGCCCGAGGCGGCATACCAGGGCACGACCGCCGCCGACGTAATTGACGACGTGCTCACCCGCACTTCACCCCCTGTCCCGTCCCGACGGAGGGTGGCTGACGGCTGATCCAGCGGACATTGCAGGGGCCACGTTGCCCGGCTCCCCGACCGGCTCCCCGACCGGGTGGGCACCCACGGTCGAGCAAGGCCGGGCACACCTCAGCCAGCGAGGGTGGTACGCGGTCGGCACACTGCTGACGATGCTCGCCATTGCGGTGTTGATCGGCATCCAAGAGCTCTACGCCCTCGCTGGTGCCGGCTTCGTGGCCGGCGCCATCAGCTGGCTGACCATGTTGGGCCGCCGCGACCTGCAAGTGACGATGGGGCTCGGCGAGCCGCTGGTGCCCCGCGGCCAGGAGCTGATTGCGCATGTGGCGGCGTGCAATTCCGGAGTTGCGCACGCATGCCTCGTAACCGTCACTTTACCGGTGAAGGCCGTCGGTGGGGATTGGTCTGTTTTCAGCTTCCGTTCGGCCGCTTTGGTGCCTGGGCAGATTGCCGGCGCTCAGATGAAAGTGCCTACGCAAAGGCGCGGTCTGGTCGCCCTCGGTCCCGTCTCGCTGACGACCGGCGACCGCCTTGGGTTTTTCGAACGCACCTGGTCCTCGCGCCAGGAGTCGTTTGTGACGGTGCATCCGGTGCCCCGCCGGCTCTCGCCCACACCGCTCCCTGCCTCCGGCGCAGTCTGGGCCGAGCACCGCTCCACCCCCGACCGCAGCGCCCCAGCGCCCTGGTCCGAGGAACTTGAATTGCTGCGCAACTTCAGGGACGGCGATGACCTGCGCCTGGTGCATTGGCCGACCAGCGCGCGCCGCGGCCGGCTGGTGGTCCGAGAACCAGTCCCCCTTGCTGGGTCGAGGTCCGTGCTATTGGTCGACTGCAGGGTCAGCGCGCATGAGAGCACCCTCAGCCCCGAGGAGAGCCTCGAGGCAGTTCTGGAGATCGCCGCGGGCCTCATTTTCCCCCGGACGGGCGTCATTTCCCCCCTGACGGGGCGGGCGGCAACGGGGCCGGCGGCCGGTCACGCGATCACCGCACCGGCACTGGGCCACACCTGGGCGCTCGCAACAACAGCCGGCGGTCCTGCGGGCAACGATCGGCGACTGGCCCTGCGCCTTTTGGCTTTAGCCCAATTGCACCAGGGCCCAGCCGTCCTTGATCTCGACCTTCTGGCCGGGGCCCAGATCGTTGTCGTCTCCAGCAGTCCCGCTGCGAGCGCGCAGCTGACCAGAGCCGTAGAACAGCGGTCGCCGGGAGCTAGCGTCATGGACCTCAGCGCTTGGGCCCCCCGCCGGTACAAGCCGTGAGCGAACTAGCGCTTCTGGCGCTGGTGATGGTGGAGGCGGCCGGATTTGGCCGCGTGTTCCGGGGCGCCGGCTGGGAGGGGCCCGTGCTCGCTACCCCGTTGGCGGTGATGTCGGCGATGGCGCTGTGCCGTCGCTTCCGGCTGCCCTGGGGCTACTCGGCGGTGCTCGCGCTCGTGGTCACATGGGTGGTGCCCGCGGAGCTGGTGCTGCGCCCGTACCTCCAAGCGGGGCTGCCTCTCCCCGAGGCCTTCTCAGCCGCTGGGCGGCTGAGCGCTAGTGCTGCGGGCCAGTTCCTCACCACCGCGACACCTGCACCGACAATTGGCGGGTTCGTCCTTTGGGCCGCCTGGGCCATGGGAGCAACGTCAGCGACCGCGTACTTACTGGCCTATGCGGCCGAGTCGGCGGGAGCGGTTCTCGCGCCCCTCGTGGTCTTCGCGGTGTGCTGCGCCCTCAGCGGCGGGACAGGCCGCTATACCACCAGCGCCGCGACAGCTGCCGCCGTGGTGCTGTTCCTCGCAGCCCACCCCGGTCCCGGTGTGTGGCCGAGGCGACGTTCAGGCGAGTGGCAGCACAGGCGACGTGGTGGATGGCGGCGCCCCTGTACCGGGAGCGCACCAGGCGCAACCCCCCGCGCTGTCACCGGGGGGCGGCTTTTGTTCACGGCCACGCCCGCCCTTGTGGCACTCGGAGCCATCGCTGCCTGCCTCGGGGTCACACCGGTCCTTGGCCAGGAAGGCAACGCTCCGGCGGGTTGGCACCGGCTGCCGGCGACACAACAACTTCTGGGCCCTGATCCTCTCGTGTCGATGCGGGCCGAGCTTTACGCGGGTAGCCGGCTCCCCGCGTTCGTAGTTAGTTCGACGCTGCCCTCCTACTGGAGCCTGACGTCGCTCGATTACTTCGACGGGACGAACTGGCAGAGCACCGGTCCTTACAGTGGTCCTGGCGGGCCCCTACCCGGGCCGCCCTCTCGCCAGCTCGCCGGCCGCCAGCTCGCCGGCAACACAGCCGTGCACGAGCGGTTCCGTATACAAGGCCTCTCCTCGCCTTGGTTGCCGGTCGGCTTCCAACCGAGAAGTGTTTGGGGACTACCGGGAGTCAGCTACAACCCTTCGTCGTCGACGCTCCTCGTCAGCCCGGGCACCGCCGAGGGCACCACCTACCAGGTTTTGGCCTCCGAGAGCCCCGCCCTCGCCGACCCGGGGAGCCTGGACCAGGCAACACCCCTGACGACGTGGGACAGGGCGGAGATGGACGCGTACTTACAGATCCCCCCAGGCATCCCGGACAATGTCACCGAGCTTGCGGCCCGGCTCACCGCCGGCAAGATGACCGAGTACGAAAAAGCCTCGGCCATCGAGGCTTTTTTTCACCGGCCACCGTTCGTTTACACCCTGGGACCACCGCCCTACCCGAACGGGAACGACATCTCAGGTTTCTTGTTCGCCACGCATGCCGGTTACTGCCAGCAATACGCAACGGCTTTCGCCGTCTTGGCTCGCTTGGCCGGGCTCCCCACCCGCATTGCCGTCGGCTTCACAACGGGCACCAGCCTGGGCCCTGGCGAATGGGAGGTATCCGGCGCCGATGCGCATGCGTGGCCAGAGGTCTGGTTCCCCCGGGCCGGTTGGGTGCCGTTCGAGCCGACCCCCTCGTTCAGCTACCCGGGGCGCGCCAAGAGCGGTGATCAGCAGGGAACTGGTGGGGCCGGCGGGCCCAATACCGGCACCAGGGCCACGCAAAGGGGTAGTGCCAGAGGTAGGGCCAGCACCAAGGCTACGTCGGCAGCCTCCACACCTCACGACCAGGACAACCGTGGCCAAACTCATCTTGCGGGCCGGCCCCGGAACGGCAATGAAGGCTCGATCTCCCCGTTCAAGCACCACAGCGGCGTAGCCGGCTCCACCTGGGGCTACAGCCTCGCTTTCGGCACGGCCGCTGCGGGCGCCGTAGCCGCTGCCAGTGCGGGCTACTTTGTCTTGGCGAAGCGCCGCCGCGGGCAAAGACGGCGCGACGCGCTGCGCGGCCCGCCCCCCCACGGGCAGGCACCGGCCGGGAGGGAAGGAGCACTCGCGTACATGGCGCTGCTTGCTACCTGGCAGCGGACCGAGGGCCGCTTCGCGCGGTTAGGGCTGTCCCTCCAACCGGGCGAGACGCCGGCAGAGTGGTCCGAGCGTGTGGGCCGGGTGGTGGGGACGCCCCAGGACAAGTGCCTGGCAAAGCTGGTGACCGCTCTTTACGCGGCGGCCTTTGGCGGTGCCCTGCCGGAGGGTCCCGCCATTGACGAGATCAACCGTGATTGCACGGCGGCGTGGCGCGCCTACAAGAAACGGTCCAGGCCGGGGGTTGTCAGGCGCGTGCGGCACCTCGGGCCGAAGGCTTCCGGACCGGAGGCGCCCGGGCCGGCTCAGGCCACCGGGTAACCGAAAGTAGGAGGCTGCGGCGGGGCTGCCACATAGAAATGCGCAGACCAATCCTGCTCCTCGCGCCCGTTGACACGGACACGCCAGCTATAGATCCCAGGGGCGAGCGGCAAGCCAACTGGCAAGTCCATCATCGCCGACGCGTGGCCTGGGAAGCCGGTGGGAACTCCGGGAGGGCTGGGCACGATGATCTGCTGCTCGAGCCGCACCGCCTGCGCGCCTGACGGGCCGCTTACCTCGACCTGCCTGCCGTCCTCGCTGATGAGCTCGATCTCCAACCCGAGGGGCCGGTTGCACATGGCGAGTTCTGCTTCTATGAACACCACCACGACAAGTGGCCCGGTCACCAATGGGGGCGCCTGCCCCTCCGCGACCTGGCTCATGGGCCGCCGGAGCTGGGTCACCGACCAACCCACGTTCAGCAAGCTGACCGTGGCGTTTTGGTTGTTCTGAGCTCCCCGCTCGGCCAGGACGACGTAGATCTTCACACCGCCAACGTAGCGGTCTTCACCTCAGGCCCCTAAGTCACGGCACCCTGGGCTCACGATGCCGGCAAGGCGGCTGCGCCTACGGCCGGCAAGGTGGCTGCGCCTACGGGGGCTGCGCCTACGCCTCCCAGGTGTGGTCGGGCCCGTCCTCGCTCTCGTCACCCGTGGTAGCGCCCGGGTAGGGCTGCGTTGGTGCGGATAAAGGCTGTCCGTCGCCCCAAAGTGCACGGCGGAGTTGAGCGAAGAGGGTCGGCGCCGGAACCGCGGCGGGCGGGTAGTTGCGCGCTAGGCCAGTCGCAAGACGCTCCATGTGAGCCATCAGCAACCGGCGCGCCGCCTGCACGAACCGGACCGCGCACATGACCATGGCAACGAAGCCAACGACTCCAACCACCCACGAGGAGGCGAACGAAACGAGCAGGGCCGCCAGCCCGAGAGCGAAGCCAAGCGCACTGCGCTTGACGCTGCGAGCATCCTCGTCGGGGTTCCAAGGCGACTCAGCTGGGCGCGACCATCCGGTCTGTGCCTGGCCCATCTCTACCTGGAACTGGCGCTCGATCTGGCGCAGAACCTGTTGCTCGTGCTCTGAAAGCGGCACCGCTTGACTCCTCCGAAGCTGTCAGCGCCTCTCTCACCACGGTACCGCTGTAAGGCGCGAAGTTTTAGTCGCCCCTGGCACGGGAGAGGTTCCTTGCCCAGCGTGGCGTGAGAGCGCAGACAGGCCGTGGCGTGTTGGTCAACC
>DASSZK010000019.1:0-12295 GCA_035702845.1 Acidimicrobiales bacterium | reverse complement strand
GACCAGGCGGACCGCTTGGGCCCTCTGCTCCTCGCTGTAGCGGCGCACGGCCGGGCGCTTCGCCATCTCGTTCGTGGACATGTGCTCCATCCTCCTTCATAGCGATGGAGCCTCCAGGTAACCCAGGGCGGTTCACTACCGCAATGGCGTCCTCTTGGCCCCCGTCACCGCGCAGCTGGTGATCTCGGGGCTCGACTCCGGTCGGCTACCCGAGGAGGCTGCGGCCTTTGCCGCCGGGAGGTTCACATGATGCAAGTAGTCATAAACGGTCAGCACTGCAGCCTGGACGACGGCGCCACGGTCGAGGCGCTCATCGAGAGGCTGGCCTGTGGGCACCGAGGAGTGGCGGTCGCGGTCAACTCCGAGATCGTGCCCCGCAGCGCGTGGACCGTCACCCGCCTATACGCCGACGACATGGTCGAAGTCCTGCACGCGGTCCAGGGAGGTTGAGCATGGCCACCATCACCACAGCGAACGACGACCCACTGGTCATCGCGGACCGTCAGTTCTCGTCGCGTCTCATCCTCGGCACGGGGGGCGCTCCCAGCATGGAAGCCCTCGAAGCATCGATCCGGGCGTCAGGCGCCGAACTGGTCACCGTGGCCCTTCGCCGCGTTGTGCACGGGGTGCCCGGGTCCGTTCTCGACATCTGCGACCGCGTCGGGGTGGGGGTGGTCCCCAATACCGCCGGCTGCCGCACAGCACGCGAGGCCGTGCTTACGGCTAAGGCGGCCCGAGATGCTTTCGAGACCGACTGGGTGAAGTTGGAGGTGGTCTCCGACGACAGGATGCTCCTACCCGACCCGCCCGAGCTGCTTGAGGCGGCCGAACAATTGGTGGAGCAGGGTTTCCACGTCCTGGCCTACACCAACGATGATCCGGTCTGCGCAGTTCGCTTGGCCGAGCTCGGTTGCGCTGCAGTGATGCCGCTGGGCGCCCCGATCGGCAGCGGCATGGGCATCCGCAATCCGTACAACTTGGCCATCATCCGAGAGCAGGTGGGAGTGCCCCTCGTCCTTGATGCAGGCATTGGGACCGCCTCCGATGCAGCCCTGGCCATGGAGCTCGGCTGCGATGCCGTCTTAGTTGCCTCAGCGGTCACCCGCGCCCGGTACCCCGAGATCATGGCTGCGGCCATGGCAGCAGCCGTGCGCGCAGGGCGCATGGCGTACAGGGCGGGGCGGATCCCCCGCCGCCTTTACGCCCAGGCCAGCACCTCCCCTGACGGGCTGGCCGACCTGTGAGCGGTGCCGTCCCGGCTGCCGCCACCTCACGCCATGGCGCCCCCGGTGCCGGGAGGCCGGAAGGTACCGGGCAAAGCCTGCCGCTGCCGGCATTGGTGGTGGTGACCGACGGGTCGCTGACGAGGGGACGGCCTCTGTCGAAGGTGGTCGGCGCCGCGATCGAGGGTGGGGCGCGGGCCGTCCTGATGCGAGAGAAGCACCTATCCGGCATACAGCGGCATGCCCTGGCTGATGAGTTGAGGGCGCTCCTGCGGCCGGTCGACGGCATCTTGCTGGTGGCGTCGGGGCCGGCTATCCCCTCTGACGGTCTACACCTGGCGTCTGCGGACGCCTTGCCCAAGGCCGCCCCAGCGCTGTTGGGACGGTCCTGCCACAGCGCGGGAGACGTCGCCGCGGCGGCGGCACAAGGCTGCCAGTACGCCACTCTGTCACCGATTTTTCCCAGCACATCCAAGCCCGGGTACGGGCCGGCACTTGGCCCCGGAGCTCTACGGGGCCATTCTTTGCCGGTATGGGCGCTGGGCGGCGTGGGGCCCACCAACGCCGGCGCGTGCTTGGAAGCCGGTGCCTCCGGCGTCGCCGTCATGGGCTTGGTTATGCGGGCCGAGGATCCCACCGCTGCAGTCGCCACCATGTGCGCTGCGATAGTTGGTGCAGGTAGGGACAAACGGTGACCGGTCGTACGCCGAACGTCGCACTGACCATCGCGGGATCGGACTCCGGTGGCGGCGCGGGAGTGCAGGCAGACCTGCGCACCTTCGCCGCCCTGGGCGTCTTTGGCACAACGGCCATCACCGCGGTGACGGCACAGAACACCACCGGTGTTTATCGCGTCGACGCTCTCCCTGCCGAAGCGGTCACCGCCCAGATCTTGGCGGTGCTCGATGACCTGCCGGTCAGCGCTGTGAAAACCGGCATGCTGGCCGACGCTGGCACCGTTGAGGCCGTTGCCGACCTGGCCGCCGCGGGCAAGCTCCCCGGGCTCGTCGTCGACCCGGTAATGGTTGCCTCGTCGGGCGCAGTTTTGGCTTCTAAGAGCGTGGTGAGCGCCTACCGCGACCGGCTCTTAAGCCTGGCGAAGGTGGTCACGCCCAACGTCCCCGAAGCAGCCGCCCTCGTCGGGGCGACTGGGGGCGATGCGCTCGACCAAAGCGCATTAGCCCGCATGCTTGGTGAGCTCACCGGCACCACCGTAGTGGTAAAGGGAGGGCACGCCACAGGCCTTCGCTGCGCGGACGTGGTGTGGCACCAGGGTGAGATCGAGACTTTCGAACGGCCGCGCGTGGCGACGCGCAACACGCACGGTTCGGGCTGCACTTTGGCGGCTGCTATCACCGCTCGGTTAGCGACGGGAACACCCGTCCTGGAAGCTATAAAGGCGGCCGGCGACTTCGTGCAAGCCGCCCTGCTCGGCGCCAGCGGTTGGGCCCTGGGCGCAGGCCCCGGACCGCTTGACCACTTCGGCTGGTCGACGGGGCCCGTGGGTACGTCGCCGCTACATGCAGCGCCGTGACCGCCGAGCCGGCCCCGGCAGGTTTCTGCGAGCGGGCTTGGGCTGCCACGGCCGAGTTGCAGGAGCAACTGGTGCAGCACCCGTTCAACGATGCGTTGGCCACCGGCACCTTAGCGCCGGGACGCTTCGCCTACTACTTGCTCCAGGATTCGCGGTACCTCAAGGAATTTTCCACTGCGCTGGCCCAAGCCGGGCGCCGCAGTCCCGAGCCCGCTGACGCCGAGTTCTTCGCAGGCAGTGCCGAACGGGCGCTCCAGGTCGAGCGTGCGCTGCACGCGGGCTACCTCTCCCGGCTCCTCACCCCCGGGACGGCTGAACAAGTAAACACTTCGCTCGCATGTCGCAATTACACCGCCTTCTTGGCCCGTGCGGCGGCCGACGAACCATACCCGGTGCTCGTCGCCGCGCTGTTGCCCTGCTTTTGGGTGTACCGCCATGTGGGAGCACGTATCCTCGCCCGCACGGCCCAGCAGACGGACCACCGCTATCGCGCGTGGATAGACACATATGCAGACGCATCCTTCGCCGCGGCTGTCGACACAGTCAAGGCCATCGCCGACCGCAGCGCGCTGGCCCATCCCGCTCAGCTGCCCGCAATGCTGGCCGCATTTACAACGGCAACCGAGCACGAACGAGCCTTCTGGGATGCTGCATGGTCGGCGACGCCGTTGTGACACAGAATTTCCGCCATCCGAGGTCTGCGGCACCAGTTTTGGTCAGACAGAGGGTTGGCGGCCCCTTGGCACCTCAGAACTTAATCCGAGCGGACGTCCCCGTATGCGTACCCCACATTGCCGTTTTCTGGATGTCCAGCTGATTGAGCACCTCAAGCACATCGGCCGAGTACTCAACGATCCCAAATGGTCCTGGGTGCGGGACCGACCGGCCGTGCCCTCGCAGATCTACAGCCAGGACTTGATGGGTACGTCTCAGTACCGGGACAGCGTCACGGAAGTAGGTGTTGTCGCGCGTAAAAGCGTGCAGCAACGTGACCCACTCGGCACTGCTATTGTCCGAATAGATAGTGTAGCTAATAAACTTTACCGCTCCCACGCTTCAGCGTAACTGGCACATCTGCAAGCCGGCCAGCATAGTAGCCCCAGGGCCCTCGACCCGCGTCCTAACACCGAGCGGGGTTGCGTGCCACAATGGTACTTACCGAGCCGTGCCAGGTTCTAACACCGTACTATTGTTGCCATGTCGGTACGCCGACGCCCAGACTGTCTATACCCCCTTTGGGGGCCACGTGTCGACTGAAGTTGAGCCCACCTCGACGGCTGAGATCGCTCAAGGCCCTCGAGGTCGGTGTCATTCGTCGAAGAAGGGAGACAAATGAGTTTTGGACGTATCGGCATCATCGGCATCGTCGCCTCCATCGCAGTTACCGCGCCATCCGTGTGCGGCTGTGCGACTCCCAAGACAGAAGTGGCGTACGCGAACCCTGTCACTGCCCGAGGGACCATTTCTCCTGGCTACGTCGTGACCGCTCGGGACAAAGGCAGCTGTACTTATGGGACCACGGTGCTTGAGGCGAGCCCTCTCCCTGTCTACTCTTGCGTCGCTGGCCACGCCGGATATGTGACATGCTGGTACTTGAAGGGTGACCGGGACCAGAAGACAGCGTTTGCACTATGCCAAAAGGTCCCTTGGGACAAATCAGCCGTCGAGGTCATTACAGCATCGAAGCCTCCGTCAGGAGGGGGCACGAAAACGAACCTTGATTGGCCCTGGGCGGTTGCTTTAACAACTGGGGCCAAATGCATGCCACAACCGGGTGGTGGACAAGTCGTCCCAGGTAAAGGGATCGTCGATTACTTTTGCTCGACCAGACTAGGCCTTATTGGGCATGTCGACAGGACCGCCGCGTTGTGGACATTTGAGAGCGCCCGCCAAAGCCCCAGCGGTGTTTTCGTAGCCGGCCCCATCGTGCACGTATCGGAAGTCTGGTACGCAGGCGCCTGACGCCCCGCAGACGACCTCTGTGCCGACAGGCTCCGTCCTGCGGGCGGCGGGCGTCCCGGTGCCCCCCCTCAACGTGCTCTAAAGACGGGGACGACCGAGGTGAGGAGCCCGACACGGTCAGCGGGGCGGTGTTGATCGCCCCGGGCCTCCGCCGGACAGGGCGTCATCACTTCTCCGGGCAAGGCGTCGGCCACGTCACGGCCCGGCCCCCGGAGAAACCCGCCAGAGGCAGCTCCATCTCGTCCGCGACAACATTCCTTTGGGACCGGCCGGATGGGAGCTTGGGATGCCGACGAAGTGTTGGGGGCTGGCTTCTGGGCACCTGCCCTACGTGGCGGCGGTTAGGGCATGAACTGAGCAGGTAAGCCGCTAGCCTGCCACCCCACTTGCAGGCCTTAGGGCTCTGACCTGCGCCTTCTTGAGTCGGGAAGGGGGGATTCGAACCCCCGGCCTCAGCGTCCCGAACGCTGATCTGCCCTGCAGCCCGTGCAGCTCTTAGCGCTCTTACCTGGTCTTTTATTGCCAACGTGTGCCGTTTCAGGCCGCTGGGTGACGACCTGTTTGGGCACGAATTGGGCACGGCGGCCACGAGTGAGAGGACCCCTGAGAACTTGACGACCCGGTCAGGCTTCTAACAGGGGCTGGGCCACCGCGCCCAAGCTAGCCACCCAACCACCCAGCCACCCAGCCAAAGGGCTATGTCCGCCCGCCAGGACCCACTGTCCTCGAGATTGGGGAGCACTCCAGCCACCCCGATCTGCGCGTCCTACTGTTGGGCCGGCCGGGCCCGCAGGACCAGGGCCATGCTGGCCGCGCCCCCGACCTCGAAGACCCGCTTTCTATGCCGGGAACTCGGTAACTGAGTGGCCGAGGCCGGGGGTGCCCATGCTCGAAATTGCCGACGGGCCGTTGCTGCCCACGAACACCTCGTTGCCACTGGCGACGATGGCCTTTGGCCCGACGAACTGGTAGGCCGGCCCAGACAGGACACCGACCAAGGCGCCCGTAGAGGCGTCCACCTCGGTCACTGAGTTCCCTCCGTTGTTCGCGACGAACAGGTCGTTGCCGGCGACCGTAAGTGCCCACGGCCAGTTGAAGCGGTAGGCAGGCCCCGCGATGACCCGCACTGTCTTGCCCGTGGCGATGTTGATTTCGCGGACCATATTTTGGCGGTTAGAAAGAGTGAACAGGTCTGGGCCGTTCGCGAGGATGGAAAAGACACCGGAGTTAGGGAACGTCTTTACGACAGCGCCAGTCGTCGAGTTGAGCTCTGTAACTGAATATGGGAGGTCTTCGCTCGCCACGAAAAGGTCGCTCCCGCTAACGGCCAGGCGGCCAGGAGCGGAGAAATTGTACTTCGGCCCTGAGAGCACCTTCACAACTGCCCCGCTGGCTATGTCCACCTCGGCCACCGAGTTGTTGCCGTAGTTGGCGACGAACAGGTCTTTGCCAATGACGGCGAGGGCGTAGGGCTGGTCGACCTGGCTGTTGACCGGGTCGGCGTCATCGCCGGTGATCACCCTCACGACACGCCCGGTCGTGGTGTCGATCTCGGTCACCGATCCGGTGTCGGTCACATCTGTGGCCAGCTCTCCACCCCCGTTGTTCGCCACGAAGAGGTAGGGGCCGCTCAAGGCCAGCGCCACCGGGATGTCGAAATGGTACGCAGGGCCCGACATGACCCGGACCAGGGCACCCGTGGATGGGACCACCTCGCTGACCGATGCACTGCCTCCGTCCACGTTGCTCAGCACGAACAGGTCCCGGCCCGAGACAGCCAAGTCGACCGGGTCGGCGAAGCGGTAACGGGAGCCCGTGGTGGCCCCGATGAGGGCGTTGCCGGCGAAGCTAGGACCGGTGCTGACCTCGGCGACGGTATCGCTGCCCCCGACAAAGAGGTGGCTCCCGCTTGCAAGGAGGGCAGCGGGGTCACCGACCGCGAACTTGGTGAAGCCCATGAAGCCCAACTCGGCACCGCTGCGGGCATCGAGCTCGAACACCCCGCCGGTGCCTTGGTCAGCCACGAACAGGTGGGGGCCCGACACGGCCATGGCAACAGGGTCGTTGAAACTGCCAGGGAGGGCCTTAATGGCCTTTCCCGTGGCGGCGTCCAGCTCTTGGACGCCGGAGTACGCGCCACCGACGAAGACATGGCCGTCACCGACAGCGATCACCGGCACGATCTGGGGCGGGGACACGGTGACGCCCTCGGGGAAGACCCTTAGGGCCGCGCCGTTCGAAGCGTCCAGGACGCTCACCCAGCCGCGGGCTTCATTGCCGTCAGCCACAAAGACGTCCCGGCCATCTGAGGCGATGGACGTGGGCTCATCGAAGTGGTAGGCAGCCTGGGAGAGGACCTTGACCAGCGCCCCGTCAGAAGCACTGAGCTCTGTCACCCAGCCCCCGTCCAGCACGAACAAGTGGCCCTGCGCTCCCACCATGCCTACAGGGTCGACGAAGCGGTAGGAGGGGCCGGAGATGACCTTGACGAGGGCCCCGGTCGTCCCGGTTAGCTCGGTCACCGAGCCGGGGCGCCCACCCCGCCCGGCGTTGGCCACAAAGACCTTGCCTTTTACCGCGACCATGGCCACCGGGTCGTCGAAACCGTAAGCCGGCCCGTAGATGACCCTCACCAGGTCCCTGGTCTTGGCATCGAGCTCGGTCACCATGTCCGCGGTCGAGTCGGCCACGAACAGGTCCGGCCCCGAGATAGCCATGGCGCTCACGTCGGAAAAGCCCCAGCCGAGCACGTGCACACCGCTCGGCGCGCCAGGGACGCCTTGGGCGCCCACGGGGGCGACGGGGACGGCGACCAGTGCCATGGCCAGGGCGCTCCCAAGCGCTATAAACCTCGCCCCACGGGCGAGCATGCCCTTGCCCCTGGTCTTCATGTCCGGCCACCTTTCCACAAAAAGCGCCCCAGCCCAGCGCGCCCAAGGGCTCCTCGAGCGGGTCCTCAGATAGCTAACGCCCCTCAGGCGCTCAAAGTTGCAGCGAGCGGGCAAGCAGCGCTGCGGGCTTCCGCCATTTCTCTTCTCTGCCTGCAGGCGTGGAGCCCCTGTTCGGCACCCGCGAGTCCTGCGGCCTGCATGAGCCAGTGCTCTTGCGTTTCTTGCTAGCCGGTTCGTACAGCTGCGCTCACGAGTTGCCGTTCGTATAGACCGAGCCACCCACGGTGTTGCCGACGTAGGTGAAGCCCCCAGAGTTGGCGGTTATTGCCACCGAGCCCGACACGGTGTTGCCTGTGAAGCTCACACCATCGGTGTTGGCCATGACCGACACGCTGCCATGCACGGTGGCCCCCGTGACGCCAACACCGCCGCCGTTAGAGGAGATGTCGAGCGACCCGGTGAGCTTGGTCGCTTCGAAAGTCACACCGCCCTTGTCCGAGCTGAAGCTCACGCTGCCGTGGATGCTGCTTTGGCCAGTCACCACCACCGGCCCCGCACAGCCGTTGACCGACATCGACCCGTTCAGCGTCGCGTCGGTCAGCTCGATGGCCGCGGCACCGCTCGAGCTGAGCGACCCAGAAATGGAGCCCCCTGATACCCACAGCGCCCCGCCGCTACCGAGCCGGACCGAGCCGGTGACCCTGCCCCCGGGCCCGATGCAAAGTGCCTGGCCCGCACCGATGTCGAGCGAGCCGTGCACCGTCGTGGTGATACAGGGCTGGGTGAAGCCAACGGTGAGCGCCGTGGTGGCGCTGGTGCTGTTGTAATCGGCCGAGTCTGTGGGGATGAAGGTGACCGTCAAGGTCTGTGGGCCGGCCCCGAGGACAGTGCCGGCGCTCGGCGAGTAGCTGAAGGTACCCGGGACCGAGGCGGTCGCGTCGAGCTGAGCTGCCCCGAGGGCTGTGCCGTAGGTTATGCCGGCGGCGGCGGGCCAGTTCAGCGTCGGGGTCGCTTTGTCGACGATGAGGGTCGTGGTGGCCGATACCGAGGTGTAGTCGGCCGAGTCGGTCGGAGTGAAGGTGGCCGACAGCGTCTGGGTCCCGGCACCAAGGACGGTGCCGGCCGGGGGTGAGTAGGTGAAGGTACCCGGGACAGCTGAGGTGGCGTCGAGCTGGGTTGCCCCGAGGGCTGTGCCGTAGGTGATGTCGCCCGGGGCGGGCCAGGTGACGGCCGGTGTGGCCTGGTCGACTGTCAGTGTCACCGACGTCGTGACGGCGCTGTAGTCGGCGGTGTCGTCCGGTGTGAAGGTAGCCCAGATCGTCTGGTCACCAGCTCCGAGCACGGCGCCGGCGGCCGGGCTGTAAGTGAACGTCCCGGGCACGGGCGCCGTCGCGTCTAGTTGGGCCGCACCAAGGGCCGTGCCGTAGGTGATGTCGGCGGGGGGCGCCCAGGTGACCGTGGGGGTGTTGGTGTAGATGCCCGACAGGTCCTCGCCCAGCACCGGCGTCCCCGGGAGGTAGTCGGTGGGGATCCCCTCCGGAGCGGCTCCTACGATGTCGGCGGCCACGTCAGTGGGTGAGCAAGCCGAGGCAGCACAGAAATTGTTGGCGTCGCCATAACTTGACACCGAGCCCGCGGACGTGGCGAGTAGGTAACCAGCCCCGTCCGGGGACGGTGACATGCCCACGGCAGCTCCTGCCCCCGGGGCCAAAGAGCCGTAGGCGTCGGCACCGCTCAGAGCATGGACACTCCCATCGGCGACGAGGAGCCAGTAACCGGGGCCTGTGGGGTTGGCGATGATGGACACGACCTGCGTGCCTTGGCCAGCGGCGAGCGAAGCGCAGCTCTGGTCAGGGCAGTACCCCGAGGCGTCGCCAAGGCTGTAGACGGTGCCGTCGGCCGTGGCCAGCCAGTAGCCGGCCCCATCAGCGGTGGCCGCCATGGACACGACCGGCGCAGACGAAGTCGGAGAGGTGAGCGACCCGTTGTCGGGCGCACCCCCCTCTGGGTAGACGGTGCCGTCGGCACCGACGAGCCAGTAGCCATAGCCGGTCGGGTCGGCGGCCACGGCTACGACCTGGGCGCCCGCTGCCGGGACGCTGTCGAGGGAGGGGCAGATCTGTCCGGCGCAGAACTGGGAGGCGTCCCCGAAGGAGTACACATCGCCATTGGCGGTAACGACCCAGTAGCCCCCCCCGTCCGGGGTCGGGGCAATCCCCACCACCGCGCCGGCCGGCGAGGGTGCGGGCGTGCTGCCGGCGGCGTCGCCGGGCCCTGGCGAGACAGACGTGCTCACCGAGCCGTAAGCGGGCGCACCGCCTTCTGGGTACACGGTGCCGTCGGCGCCGACGAGCCAGTAGCCCTCGCCGACCACGCTCGTCTGTCCCGTAGCCACCACGGCCTGTGCGTCGGCGTTGCCGGCGAAGCTGGCCTGGTCGTCGGCTATGCCGGCTGGCTGGTCGATGGTAAGCGAGCACGACGCCCAACCGGTGGCGTCGCTCAGCGCGCTGCAGCTCTGGGCACCGGCTCCGGTGCCGGTGCTGAAGGTGACGGGCTGGCCCACCAGGGGGTCACCTGCTTCGTCGACGAGCTCGCCGGAGAACGACGTCGCCTGGCCATAGCTGGCCACCCCTGGGGGCGAGAACCAGATCTGGGGCTGGTCGGGGGCAAAGCTCGCAGGGGTGCTGGTGCTGGAGGCCTGGAACATCGCATCGCCCGAGAAGCTGGCGCCAGCGGTGGCCGGCCCGGGGGCGTCCTGGGGGAAGACCGAGCATGTGGCGGTGCCTATCGAGTCGGTGGTCGCCGCGCAGCTCTGGGAGCCGTAGCTGAGCGTTACCTGCTCGCCTGCGACTGCCCCGGTCGGGTTAACGCCCGGCGATGGTGAGGTCGTGACAGTACTGAGCCCAGACGTCGTGGTCGCTGTGCCTGTCAGCGTCGTAGCGGTCGAGGTCAGGGTCGTCGCCGTCGAGGTCAAGGTGGTGCCTGTCGAAGTCAAGGTAGTGGCTGTCGAGGTGAGCGCCGGGGCGCCCGCCAGCACCGCTGAGCTGAGGACCGCGGACAGCTCCACCACAGAGCCGGTGTCAGCACTGGTCGGCCCGGTGTAGGTGAGCGTCGTCGGCGCGCCTGGCTCGCAGTCGAGCACGAGCTGGAGGCCCAGTGGGAGGGTGCCGTCGAAGACGGGGCTCGTGGCGGTGGCCTGTGAGGTGTCGGCGGCCGGCACGCAGCCTGGAGCAGAGGCTTGCACTTCGTAGTAGCCGGCCATGGCGTCCCAGCCGAACGAGCCGTCTGGCCCTGTCGTCTGCGGGTTGGCGGTGGCGTCAGGCGACAGCAGCGCCGAGCCGGTCGGCACGGAGCCGAACGCACCAGCCGGGTTGTCCGCGGAGAGCAGGGTGACCGTGGCCCCCTCCACGGCGTTGCCGTCCTGGTCGACCACGTGCGCCTGGGGCTGGACGAAGATGTCGAAGGAGAACGACTGGTCTTGCGAGGCGTCGGGGCAGGTGACCGAGAGGCTCACAGTGGCCTGGCCCTGAAGCGGGTACAGCCCGGCCCACTGGCCCGAGTACTGGCCCGAGCCGGCCGGGTCCTCTGTCAGTGCCAGAGGGAGGTCCACGGGTGACTCGAAGGCCCCACTGCTCGCGCCGTACCCAGAAGCGGTGGCCGAGACGGCCCCGTCCGCACATGCCTGCGTGCTCACGGTGACGGGAGCGGCCCAGCCGGTTTGTGGTGCCCCGAGGTACGAACCCGAGCTCGAGATGGTGGTCCCGGCCGGCGGCGCCTGTGGCACGGGGAGCGAGAGGTCGAGCTGCACGTCACCACTTGCCGGCACCGGCGCCGATCCCCGCCCCACACCGAAAGCGGCGCCGGCGGGCGGGTTGACGATTACATCGTAGGTGCCGGGGGCCAAGCCGTCGGCAGACCAGTGCCCGCTCTGGTCGGCGGTAACGGTCTTACAGGCCGTGCTGGACGCCAGGCAGACTTGCGCTACCGCCCCCGCTAGGGGCTGGCCCCCGCCGCTGACCGTGCCCTGCAACGTCGCGCCGGGCTGCAGGGCGACGTCGTACTCGGTGTCGTCGCCGTCGGAGAGGCTTACCTGGCCCGAGTGACCCTGCAGGCCGGCACCGGGCGGCTCGCTGACGCTCACGTCGTAACTGCCGGCGGGGAGGTCGGCGATGTACCAACTGCCGTCGCTGGCTGTGGTGGCCTCGTAGTCGTCGGCCCCGGCGGGCTGTCCGTGCAGGTGGGCCTCTACGGTGGCCCCCGCCACGCCACAGGAGCTGCTGTAGCCCGAGGCCGTGCAGGCCGCAGCGGCGACCGTGCCCTGCAGCATGGCGTCGACCGGGGACCCGGCCAGTACGTCCACCGAGTAGTCGTAATAGTCCTTGGCGTGCATGAACAGGCCCGGCGGGTTCCCCGCCCCTGTGGCCTCGTAGTAATTGCCCGGGCACGACGGCCCGTCGCAAGCCCTCGTGAAACCGTCGTCGAGCGCGATGGTGTTGTCCTGGGGGTTGAACTGGGCCGACTGCTCGATCGCTCGTTGCCAGTGGGCACCGGTGGGCACCGGGTACTTCTCAGGCAGGTTGGTCGGCGCAGCTGCGGGCTGGCGCAGGGTGATCGCCATGCTGGCCGGCCCGGCCACATTGTTCGGCGTTGTGGTGGGCCAAGACGCCATGTGGTTGACCGGCGCT
>DASSZK010000015.1:0-6746 GCA_035702845.1 Acidimicrobiales bacterium | reverse complement strand
CACCGTTGACGACGACAGCCCAGGTGGCTTCCCTCGCAGGCCCCGTCAGGCCTTCACGTCTTTGTTGGTGGAAGGTCCGCAACCATTCCACTCGGTCCTGAGCCCACTCATCGCAACACTGGCGCCCGTCGGTTGATAGTGGCGGCGTCACCTCGTTCGGATGGGCATCTTGAACAGCGACCTCGACCAGCTTGTCAAGCATGTTGTCTGTCATAGGAGCAAGGCTGACCGCGCCCGTGGCCATGTCCTAAAAGGTACCCATGCCCGAGCACGCGGGCCAAGGAACCGCGCGCCGCAGGCATGCGAAATGGGAGAAGATGGAGCCATTTGAGAACTGAACCTGTTTAGAACCGGGGTGACGCCGGCCTGGGTGAAGATCATCGTCCTGGCGGAGGCGCTCAATGGGAAAAGAGCGAAGGTCTCAGGTGGGAGGCCCCAATCGGCCGGCCGCCCGGACGCCGGGTACTTGAGCGCGGGTGGTGCCTGACCAGACCCACTTATGTCGCCGGCGGTGGGCCTGCCAGGGCCCGCATGAACCCGATGGGTGCGTGGGACAGCCCGCAGCTGTTCAGCATGCCCGGGCCGCTTGAAGCCCGAGCCGGTGCCTGAGTTGTGGGCCCCCCCGATCTCGTCCTTCGCAATCTGGGCACCCTGGGCACCTGCTGCGGCGTCGGCGTGCACTGGCGGGAGGTTCCCCGCAGACATGTGGCCTGGTTATGCCGGCCTGTACAGCGAGCCGGGCGAAGACTTCCCAGGTGACCCGCGGGTGGTAGGTGTGGACGAGCTGAAGGAGCGATTGGCAGCTGCCGTCCGCTACCGCGTCGCTGAGCCGCCTCGTAGGCGGGACTTGCCAGGCCCAGCCAGGGCCAGCCAGGCGGGACCATATAGTTGCGGTCGTGTTTGGTCGTCCACGACAGCCATCCGAGGGCCCAGCGTCGTTTGGTGCACGCCTAACCCGGTCCATAAAACGGACTGCGGTTGTTCTCGCATGCGCCCCTGTTGCCGTCCTGGGCATGATCGTCGTCCACGAGTGCGGGCACACGTTCGCCGCATGGATGATGGGTGACTGGCATGCGACGTTCGTAATACAGAGGCGAGCCGTGTTGCCTTCGGGGAACGTGGACACCTGTACAGGGTGCAACCTTTACAACTCGGCATCGATGGGCGCCCTTGCCAATGCCTTTGTGAATATGGCGGGTGTCGGTGCCACAGCAGTTGCCACCTGGGCCGCGATTGCCTTCCTGAGATTTAGACCTGGATGGCTACGGCCACCGAGATGGTTATTGGTGGAGGTGGCGGTGGTCTGTTGGCTGGGCGACATGGTGTGGCAGGTGGTCCAAGCCCTGCCGCTTGGTGTGCCGCAAAACGAGCCTGTGGGCTGGGGAGTGGGCTATACCGATTTCTCAGCCGCCGGCTCGTTCTTCGCCCGGGCCACGGGATGGCCGCGCCCTGTCGCCGAGGCCATGGGCCTGGCGGGCGTTGCCGTGTACTCCGTTGTCACGGCTGTCGCCGGGCTGTACGCTTGGCGGAGCGTCGGAACCCAAGGTGAGCAGTTGGCGGCTCTAAGCCCGCTATAAGCCGCGCCGGTAAGGTCCTCATGCGGAGCCCCAGCGGTTGGCCGTCATATGCCTGCTTCGTCGCCCCGTTAGAAGTTAGAGTCGGGTGATGTCACCGTCCGAGTTTGTGCCGGCCGATTTTGAGCCTCCTATCGGACTTGTGACAGACCGGTTCCGGCTTGAGCCGTTAGGGCCTCAGCACAACGAAGCGGACCACGCGGCATGGACATCAAGCATCGAGCACATCCGGTCGACGCCGGGTTATCCCGATGGTAACTGGCCACCGCTCGGAGGCATGACGCTGGAGCAAAACTTGGCGGACCTCCGTCGGCACGCCGATCATTTTGTGCGAAAGGCGGGCTTTACTTTTACCGTGCTCGACCCTCAAAGTGGCGACGTTATAGGCTGCGTTTACCTGTACCCCTCTGCGTCACCCCTGGGCCGGTTGCGCAAGGGCGGAATGCAGCTGCAATCGCAATTGAGACTCGTGGTACCGGTGGCGGAATGTTGGCAGAGGTACAGGCGAGCCTCTCGCGCAGAATGGTGGCACCCCTGGCCCGGACGAGCCGGTGACGGAACTAGCCGAGCCCTATGGGCCGTTCCTCGCGTTCAGGCCACTCGGCGGTGTGGCCGCGTGGGTGGCACAGTTGGGTTGGGACTAAGCATGGTCCGTTGCGGTCAGAGCCGCGATCGTGGCCCGCAGGCGAGTATGAAGGGCGTCCCCTGCGTTGGCCGACAGGCCCCTGTACCGCACGATGCTCGTGACGAACGGGCCCTTGCGGTCAGCCACCGAGCTTCGCAGGTACTCCCGTACCGAGGCAGCGGTCTGGCCCGTGAGGCGCGAAAGGTTGATGCCCGCCGCCATGAGCACCTCGGTGCAGCGCCAGATGTCGACTGCGTCGCGGGCCTCGAGCCTCTTGCGCCACACCAGGACTTTTAGGACGAGGGCGGAGACCTCGTCGGGTAGGCAAGCGTTCGTCTCCAAGACCTGGCCGTTCAAGCGAGCGAGCTTGAGCTGGCAAACCACCGGTGGGCATTTGAGAGCTTCGGCCAAGCCGGGGACCTCCGTAGTGGTTAGGTGGTCGCCCAACGAGAAGTTTCGCCGGGCGCGGCTCGTGTACGCAGGCACCAATAGCTCGACCACGGCCCGGTGCGGCTGGCCGGGAGGTGCGGCCACGGGGATATCGGGAACGTCGCGCTCAAAGACGTTCCCGTGCGTCCGCTCATAGCCCAGGTCTCTTCTTAGGCGGTCGGTGACGCTGGTGTCTTTGGCGGTAAGGCGGCTCATCCCCACGTCGGCGTCTAGGGTCTCGCGGTACAGTGCGGCCCCGAGGCCCCAACGGTAGACATGCAGCTGGACCATGTGGCCGCCAATGATCAGGGCATCCGTTCCCGCGCAGGCGGAAGCGACATCAGCCAGTGCCACGAACCCGAGGTCGTCCGCGACTGACGCGGCCTTGAGCACGAGAGTCCTCAGCGGGACAGCAGCCATGTACGAAGCTTCTCGGCGGCTTCGAGCCGGTCGTCGCCGCCAAGGGCGTGTAGTTCCCAGATGAGGTGTACCGGGTCGGCCACGGTGACCTCAGTGCCATCAATGGTGACGGGGCGAGCCAGGTAAAAGATGCTGGTGTCCTCTGGTACCCGCCAGGTGACGTTGGCATCGTGGCGGCCGTGGGCCGGGGTGGCGCCGAGCCGCTTGTCGAGCGATGCAAACGGGCCGCTATAGGCCACGAGGTGGTCAGGCCGGCGCCAGGGGACCAGCAGGTCGGCACCGACATCACCCGAGATCACGACCCCGGTCGCGTGCTCGGAAGCCCGACGGGCCAGGGCAAGCGGCTCGTCCAGGCTGTAAAAGTGGCTCTCGGAGCCGCCGGGGCCGGGGTATTCGGCCAAGTAGCGGTCCAGGAGCCTCTCCTTATCTGGCCGCCACGAGCCCCGCTGGGCGGGCTTGACCAGTCCGAGACCGCTGAGCTTTTCCAAGACTTGGTACGTACGTGCCGTCGTTATGTGTAGCGGGCTCCTCAAGGTCTTCACCTCGACCGCTGACCCTGGGGCAGCGATAAGGGAGCGGACGACACCCCAGCTGCCCGGGCCCCGGGGGAGGGTGGTGGGGGCGGGCCGGTCAATGCTCCGCTGTACGGCTTGTCGCCGCAGGCGCATGCCCGGAGCGCGCACGTCCAGGCTCCCCCCGCCATCCGCCCATGACCAGCCGGCACCGACCAGTCGTTCGGCCACGGCGGGGGTCACGCCTGGGGCGACCAACATCGGCGCGGCCCCAGCGACACAGACGGCCCGGTCGAGCAGTTGGCTGAGTTCACCGGGGTAGGGGCAGCGGCCCTTCACCTCGACGGCAAACCGAGCGGTACCGTCATCCATGCTGATGTCGATGACGGCGTCGAACCACGGCGTGGCCGGGGCCCCCGCCAGTGTCACCTGAGCGCCGAGCCCTTCAATGTCGCGGATCACCTTCTCAAGCATCTAGGAGCAGTATAGCACCGTGCTTGACAGCGTCATAACGCTATATGATCTGCGACACCAGGTCCTTAGTGCGTTCGAGGTGGCGGTCCGGCTCTTCCTCGACCACGACAGCCTCGCGGAGGCCCTCCACGAGGCCGAGAACGGGCTGCGCATCGCCACTCGCCTCGCCCAGCCCCTGCTAATCACGGCCCTCTACCTGTGCTCGGGCCTTGCCCGCACTGGCCACCGGGGCCCAGGACCGGCCGCCGTCATCGGAGCGCCACAGTACGTTCGACCCCCCTGCCAGCCAGGCACCGTCCGCCCCGGCGGCTGCCAGCTCCAAGCCCGACACGCCTTCGGGCGTCCACGACCGGCCCCCGTCGGCCGTCCACCAAGCCTGGCCCGCGCAAGGGCCGTTGGCCCCCATGGTGCAACCGCCGGCCAAGGCCACGCCGCTCTCTGCGTCGTAGAAGTGCAACTCGCCGAACGGCCCCCCGTACCCTCCACGTGGTACTGCCGGGCTTTTGGGTGCAGAGAAGACCTCGGACCAGCGCCGGCCGCCGTTGGCCGTGGCGAGTACGGCCAACCCGCCGGCGTAGCCCCTTTGGGAGGTGGGGAACGACAGTCACCCGTCCCTCCCGGCTGCGGTACGCAGCGTGACTGCCCTTGGTCCGGACATAGGCGAACCTGGCTGCCTCCAATGCCCGTGCGACCTTTTTAACCGGTAGGTCGGAAAGTGCAGGGCTCACGCAGCCGGCAAGCGGAAGGAGGTCACCAGCGGCGTTGCGGTTACGTGGCCGGCAGGGTCGTCCATCTCTCCCAGGTACAGCTGGACAGCCTCAGCGAGGTCTGTCAGGGCCTCGTCGATCGTGCGGCCCTGGCTCGCTACGTCGACCTCCAGGCACTGAGCGACGTACCAGTCCTCTTCTTGGTGCAGCGCCGCGGTCAGGGTGCGCCCTTCTGGCATGGCCCAACCGTAGCAGCACGCTCCCCGTCGAGAAGCCTGGCGCCGCGGCCCGGGCACCGTCGAATGGCGTTCTCCGGTCCTCGCGGTTGCTCATGTGCCATGACCCCTCTCCGCATCAGACCCGGATGACCCCGACCCCTGGGATGGTGTCATAGGCGCGGTCCTGGGTGACGACTTGGATCTGCTCTACCACTGCGGTGCCCGCCACGAGCGCGTCGAGGACGGGTACCGGGCGGCCTGCAAGCCGCAGGGCGGCGACGGTCCGTCCGAACTGGCGTGCCACCTCAGCGTCTATCGGCAAGGCATCCCACGTCGACTTGACGGCCGAGAGCGTCGCCACGCCGGCCTTCTGGTCCTCCCCTGGTCGCGGGCACACCCCGTCAGAACCCGATGAGCCGTCAAAGCGCCGGTTGCCCCATGACTGTAAGGAGGGCGTCACCATCGGCCCCATCAAAGAACGTCGCTGCGAGCGTACGGCAGACGAAGAAATCCATGTCGGCGTTGGCAGAGGACTGGCCACTCGTTGGCAGGACGGCTTTCGTGGGACCTCATGAGAGGTTTCGGGTGGTCAAAAAAATTACCCTCTGAACTGCCCTTTCCCTGCCGGCAGCCCCAACGGGGTTCGAACCCGTGTCTCCACCTTGAGAGGGTGGTGTCCTAGTCCACTAGACGATGGGGCCAAGTGACCCAGCCATTGTAGTGGAAGCCACCTACTGGCCCGGGCCGACGGCCCACGACGGTCCGGGCTACCTCCCGAGCCGCTACCTTCCTCAGTGTGACCTCACCCATCTACGGCGAGGGCCCCAGCTCGTGGCCTGGGCCGCCCCCGTCGCCGCATTTCGAACCAGCGCCGGCGCCGGCCCCGGGGCCCGCTGCGGCGAGCGATTACTGGATGCACCCCTCGCCCAGGCTGTGGCACATGCGCCGAGCGCAGGTCCTCGTCGCTACCGCCATTTTGCTGCTCGTTGCACTCGGTGCCACGGCCGGCAACGGCCAGGCGGCGGCATCCGGAGGGTCTGTGGGGGGAGCACTTGTCGTCGGAGCGTGGTTGCTATGGGTGAGCCGGCGTCGCTACCGAGCCTGGCAGTACCAGGAGCGCCAAGAGGACCTGGTTGTGGGTAGGGGAGTGCTGTTCCGCCGCCAATCGGTGGTCCCGTACGGTCGTATGCAGTTCGTCGATGTCACCGCGGGCCCTATCGAGCGCATCTTCAGGCTGTCCACGGTGAAGCTGCACACTGCTGCGGCGGCCAGCGACGCTCGTATCCCCGGCTTGGAGCAAGAAGAGGCAGCACGCCTCCGGGACCGGCTTGCTGCCCTGGGTGAAGCCAAAGCGGCCGGACTGTGAGCGCAGGCTTCGAGCCACCGCCTTCACCTTCACCCCCGCCGCCCTGGGGGGCCCAAATCGGCGCCCCGAGCGAGGAGCGGTGGCCGCCCCCTGCCGTTCCTCTCACCGGCCCTGCCGTTCCTCCCCCCTCTACCGGGTGGCCGGCTCCGTCTGGCACCGTCGTGGCAACGGAGGGAACTGGGGCGGCTCCGGGTGCCAGCGCTGCGCCCTCCGGTTGGGGAAGCCCGGGGCAGTTCCACCCCGGCCCATCAGGGGCGGCGGTGCCCGGCTTCGCGAATGGCTGGCAGCGCCTGCACCCGCTGACGCCAGTGGCGCTAGCAGCTCGAGTCCTTGTCTTGTTCATCGTGGTCTTCGCCGAGGACTCAGCCCGCGGCCAGGGTTCGACCGGTGCCAGTGCAATTACCTTCGGCGTCTTTTCGAT
>DASSZK010000069.1:0-4287 GCA_035702845.1 Acidimicrobiales bacterium | reverse complement strand
AGCCCTGGCGGCATCAGCCCGGTCTTCGCCGACCGGTTGAGCTCCAGGGTGACCGAGGTCGGTAGGCCGGCGTCTGGCGGGGCCGAAACCTACCTCGCTTACCATTAGCGGGCTCACAGGGAAGCTCCAAAGGAGCGGCAGACTTCGACGGCGCTGCGAACCCCATCTTCGTGGAACCCGTAGCCCCAGTAGGCCCCGCAAAACCATGTGCGGCGCCGACCGTTCAGGTCCGAATGCCTCGCCTGCGCCCCCACGGCGCCCGGCTCCAGAACGGGGTGTGAGTACTCCATTTGGGCCAGCACCTTGTCCGGCCGGATAAGAGCCGAACGGTTGAGGGTGACGAACAGCTGGGTGGGAGTGTCGATGCCCTGTAGGCGGTTCAAGTGGTAGGTCAGGGTGGCACGGTCGCTCTCACCGGCGGTACGCAAGTAGTTCCAGCTGGCCCAGGCTCTTTTCGCTCGGGGCATCAGGGAGGTGTCCGTGTGCAATGTGGCCACGTTCGCCTGGTACCGGATGGCTCCCAGCACGGATCGCTCGAGGCGGTCGGCGTCGGCGAGCAGGCGGAGGGCTTGGTCGCTGTGAGCCGCGACGATGACGTGGTCATACGAAGAAGTCCCGTCGCCGGCGACCACTTCGACCTCGCCGGGGAGGCGCCGAAGTTTCTCGACAGCGTCCCCGGTGCGGATCCGGCCTTCGCGGTGCAAAGGCCCGGCGATGGCATCGACGTAGCTCTGTGCGCCAGCCGTAACGGTGCGCCACTCCGGCTGGTCCCGCAGGCGTAGTAACCCGTGGCGCTCGAAGAAGCGGGCGAATGTCGCCGCCGGGATGCGGGTGAAGGTGCTTGGTGCTGCTGACCATATGGATGAGCCCAGCGGGAGCAGGTACCACTCACGGAACGAGTCAGACCACCGGTGCCCGGCCAGGACATCTTCGAGGGTGACGGAACTGGCCGGCGGGTCGTCCAGCAAGCGCAAGCACACTCGGTTGAAACGGGCGATGTCAGCGAGCATCTGCCAAAAGGGCACCTTCAGTGCGTTGGAGGGTTGAGCGAAGACGCTTGCCAACGACGTGCCCCTCCACTCTGTACCCGTTATGTGGTCGCTGACCCCGAAGCTCATGTCGCTTTTTTGCGTAGCGACGCCGAGGCGCTCGAGCATCCCGCAAAAAAGCGGGTAGGTCCGCTCGTTGTAAACGAGGAACCCGGTGTCGACGGCCACTTTCTGCCCGTCCAGCTCGAGCTGGTGGGTATGTGTGTGGCCGCCGATCCTGTCGTCGGCCTCGTAGACCACGACGTCATGGTCTTTGCGCAGTAGCCACGCGCAAACGAGCCCCGACACCCCACTGCCCACGATCGCGATCTTCATGCCATCTCCACGTCTGGCATCGCTGCTCTCCTTTGGCCTCACCCTTGACTGGCCACACACCCTTGACGGCGCCCTGTCCCCGGCCCGGCCTGTACCGGCCGGTTGGCCCGGGGCTAGCTGTCACTGGCTGGCTGTACCCGGCCCGCTGAGCCGGGCTGCGCCGGTCTCACGGGTAAGCTTAGGCCGCTGGTCAACGATTTAGTACTAAGATCTTGTCATGGCGACCTACGATTTCTCGTTTACGGTGCCGAGGCCGGCAGCGGACGTCTTCGAGTACCTCTCCCGCTTCTCCAACGCCACCCAGTGGGACCCTGGTGTGGTCAGCGCAGAGGACCTGACCGCTGGGCCTGTGCGGGTGGGGAGCAGGTTTTCACTGGCGGTGCGCTTCGCCGGTCGCCAGGTACCTCTCGTGTACGAGGTCAGCGAACTGCGGCCCGGGGTAAAGGTGGTGTTTGAGGCCCACAACGCCATGGTGAAGAGCCGCGACGCCATAGAGGTGACCGACCTGGGGGAGCCCGGAGCCGACGAGTGCCGGATCCGTTACCTCGCGCGGCTGTCCGGGCGAGGGCCTTGGGTAATCCCGTTGAGCCCGCTCCTCTCGCTGGCGCTACGCCGGGCCGGCGACAAGGCCCGTGCCGGTCTCATGGCGCGGTTGGGTGCGCCGGTGCGCGACGGCGGACGAGTGCCTATGCCGGGTAGGCCCAGTGCCAGCTAAAACAGTGCCAGCCGAGCCCGTGCCAGCCGAGCCAGTGCCAGCCGAGACAGTTGGCTCGGCCCTGGTGGCGCCGGCATTGGACAGGCTCATGGAGGCGTTGGTCCTCCCGAGTTTTAGCCGGCTGGGCTACCAATGGAGGTCCGTTCTGTACCGCTGGGGGGAACCCCCGGTCCTCACCGGCAAGGTTGTGGTGGTTACCGGTTCGAGCTCGGGTATCGGTCTCGCCGCGGCACAGGGGCTGGCGCGCCTCGGTGCGGCCGTCCATATGATCTGCCGGGATCTGGACAAGGCAGCTCAGGCTGCAGTCGAGGTGGAGGCCGCCGGCCGGAGCGGGGACCGTGGGGGTGCTTTCGCCGGCCTAGGGCTGGCCGACATGGGCGAGCCAGAGCAGGTGAGCGAAGTGGCCAGCCAGGTGCTGAGCCAGCACTCCCGGGTCGACGCCGTGGTGCATGCCGCCGGGTCCCTGTTGCGGACGTATAGGACGAACAGCCGGGGCACGGAGGCGACGGCCGCCGTGCAGTTGCTTGGGCCCTACGTCCTGACGGTGGGCCTTTTGCCGGGCCTGGTAGCGGCGAGCGGCCGCGTCGTGCTGGTCAGCTCGGGTGGTATGTACACCCAGCCGTTTGACTTAGCTTCACTGGAGCTCGGGCCTGGCGCTTACAAGGGGGCCGTGGCATACGCCCGGGCCAAGCGGGCCCAGGTTGTGCTGGCGCATGCCTGGCGCCGGCGCTTGGCGGGACCAGGGATCTCGGCATATGCGATGCACCCAGGTTGGGTGCGTACGCCCGGCTTGGCCCAGGGGATGCCGGGTTTTTACCGGCTGATGAAGCCGCTGCTGCGCTCGGGCGTACAGGGAGCGGACACGGCTGTCTGGCTGGCAGCCGGCGGTGCACTCGACGGCGCCGAGTTGGCCCCTTCGAGAAGTGCATCTAGGCCGGCTCCGCCGGCGCGCCCGGCTAGCGGCACCGGGGGATCGGCATTCTTCCACGACCGGGCACCTCGCCCCGAGAGCCGTCTATGGGCGCGTGCGCCGGTCTCATTGCCAGACGAGGAAGCGCTGATGGACTGGTGCGCGCGGCGCAGCGGGGTGAGGTCCGAGCTTTGAAGGGCAATGGCGCCAGGCCGGCCATTGCCTGGTTCCGCAGGGATCTTCGCCTCGACGACCTGCCGGCGCTTTCTGAGGCTGCCGTTGCCGGCCACGGGCGGGTGGTGCCGTTGTTCGTCGCCGATCCAGTGTTGCTGGGGCGTTCCGGGCCCAACCGCCGGGCTTTCCTGGCGGGCGCCCTGGAGTCGCTCAGCGCCCAACTCGGCGGTGATCTATGCCTGCGCGCCGGCAACCCTGCCACGGTCGTCCCCCAGGTCGCGGCTGAGGTCGGGGCAAAGGTGGTTGTGGTGAGCGGGGACTATGCCCCGTATGGTCGGCGGCGGGACTCGGAGGTCGGTGCCCTCCTGGCCGCTAGCGGGGTCGAGTTGCGGGTAGCAGGGTCCTCGTACGTCCATTCGCCGGGCACGGTCAGAAGCGCCGGGAGCGGGCGCTTGCAGACTTTCAGTTCCTACTTCCGGGCATGGGAGCGGTTTGGTTGGCCGGCCCCACGGCCCGCCCCTGCCTTCGACATCATGGCCATTGAAAGCACCGCGCAGGTCGCGGACGTGCTCGGGCCGGTAGGTCCCCCTGCCCCGTTGGCGCGCGCCGGCTTGCCTGACTGGTGGGGAAGCCTGCCTCTGGGGAGAGCCGTCGCGTTGCCCGACGCTGGTGAGGAAGTCGCGGCTCAGGCGCTGGGGGACTTCCTCGCCAAGCACCTGGACGGGTACCCCGGGTCGAGGGACATGCTCGGTTCTGAAGGGACTTCGCACCTTTCTCCTTACCTGCGCTTTGGCTGCTTACACCCGCGCACGGTGCTGGAGGCTGCGGGGACCGGGCGGGGGGCGGACCGCCTGCGGGCTGAGCTGGCTTGGCGCGAGTTCTATGCGGATGTCCTTTGGCACGAACCACGGTCGGCCAGGGAACCTCTGCAAAGTTTTGGGCACCATCTTCGTTGGGACACGGGAGCCAAAGCCCAGGACCGCTTCCGGGCCTGGGCCACCGGGCATACCGGGTTCCCTCTCGTTGACGCTGCCATGCGCCAACTTCTCCTCGAGGGCTGGGTGCACAACCGGGCCAGGATGGTGGCCGCCAGTTTCCTGGTGAAGGACCTGCACCTGGACTGG
>DASSZK010000419.1:0-10007 GCA_035702845.1 Acidimicrobiales bacterium | reverse complement strand
CCGGGAAGGCCTCACGTTCGACGATGTCCTCTTGGTGCCGGCGGCATCGGAGGTGATGCCATCGGAAGCCTCGACGTCCACGTGGCTCACACGCCATGTCCGCATGGAAATCCCCTTGGTCTCGGCCGCCATGGACACGGTCACCGAAGCCAGGCTGGCCATTGCCATGGCGCGCCTCGGCGGCCTCGGCGTCATCCACCGCAACCTGTCGATAGAAGACCAGGCGGCAGAGGTTGACAAGGTGAAGCGCTCCGAGTCGGGCATGATCAATGACCCGGTGACCGTACGACCGAGCACGTCGGTGGCAGAGGTCATGCAGATCATGTCGCACTACCACATCTCCGGGGTACCGGTAAGCGACGAGCAGGGCCGGCTCGTGGGGATCGTCACCAACCGCGACCTGCGCTTCGAAGTAGCCAGCGACCGCCCGGTCCGCGAGGTAATGACCTCCACCGGGCTCGTGACTGCCCCGGAGGGCACCACATTGGAACAAGCCAAGGCGCTGCTTTCCAAGCACCGGGTTGAGAAGCTGCCGATTGTCGATGCCACCGGGATGATCCGCGGCCTCATAACGGTCAAGGACATCCAAAAGCGCATCGATTACCCGTCTGCGACCAAGGACGGGTCGGGACGCCTGATGGTCGCTGCTGCGGTAGGTACAGGGCCGGACAATATGGACCGCGTAGCCGCTCTGACGGAGCGGGGCGTAGACGTGGTCGTGGTCGACACGGCTCATGGGCACGCCCGCAGCGTCCTCGAGACAGTGGCGAAAATAAAGGCGAATTTCCACATCGAGGTTGTCGCCGGCAATGTGGCCACCGCCGAAGGTACCGAAGCCCTTATCGATGCCGGAGCCGACGCCGTAAAAGTCGGTATAGGGCCCGGCTCGATCTGCACCACCCGGGTGGTGGCCGGCATCGGTGTACCGCAGATAACCGCCATCTACGATTGCTCCGGCGCCGCGGCAAAGCGCGGCATCCCGGTCATCGCCGACGGCGGCGTACAGTTCTCAGGCGATATCGCCAAGGCCATTGCGGCAGGCGCCTCCGTTGTAATGCTGGGCAACGCTCTCGCCGGCGTGGACGAGTCACCGGGCGACATCGTCATCCACCAGGGTGAGCGGTTCAAGGAATACCGCGGCATGGGTTCGCTCGGCGCCATGCAAGGCCGGTCTTTCTCAAAGGACCGCTACTTCCAGGGAAGCGTGGAGAGCGGCAAGGTGGTGCCTGAGGGCGTCGAGGGCACCGTGAGCTACAAGGGCCCGTTGGCCAACGTCGTCCACCAATTGGTGGGCGGGCTACGCCAGGCCATGGGTTACTGCGGCACGGCCACGGTCCCCGACCTGCAGGCCAATGGCCGTTTCATGCGCGTATCACCCGCCAGCCTGCGTGAGAGCCACCCTCACGACGTCACGATCACCAAAGAGGCGCCCAACTACCGCCGGTGGTAAACCACCCAGGCCCTCACCGAGCCCGGCTCATCACAGGCCCCGGCTCATCACAGGCCCCGGCTCCTCACAGGCATCCAGCGTCAACCGGGAGCGGGCGCAGGTTTTTTGCCTGCAGCGATGGCCACGCCGGCACACACCAGCACCGCACCGAAAACCTGTTGCAACCCCGGCCTTTCACCGAGGACCGCGTCGGCCACGATCAGAGCCGATGCCGGCTGGAGGAGCAACAGCATTGATCCCACGGCCGCAGGCAGGCGCGGAAGGGACGAGGTTATGAGCAGCCAACCAATGGTCTGGCTCGTTAGGGCGAGCAGCGCAAGCCACGCCAGTCCGCCGAGCGGTGGGGCCAGGTCGAGCTCGCCCAGTGCCAGCCCCAGTACAAGCGAAGCTGCAGCGGCGCCGATAGTGGCGTCCGCCAGAGGCCCCGCCACATGGCGCCCACCGCTGCCTCTGAGCAACAGGATGAACAAGCTGTAGGCCACCGACGTGGCCAGACCGAAGAGCACCCCGGCGACAGGGTGGCCACCGGCCCGGCCCACCAGTCCGCCAACGAGCACCACACCGCAAACCACCACAGGCAAACTGGCAAAGAACCGTCGCGACGGCCGCTCACGCAGGTAGGCCCAGGCTATGAAGGCCACAAAAAGGACCTGTAGGTTCCCGAGGACTGTGGCCACGCCGGCACCCACATCTGCTATCGAGTGAGCCCAAAGGACCAGGTCGATGCCAAGGAACGCCCCTGCCAGCATCGGCCGGAGGCGATGTGGTGGTGGTCCGAGGCGCCGGCGTTCCAGGGCGGCTAGGGGTACGAGGAGCGGGACGGCCAGGGCACAGCGAAAAAAGGCCGTCGTGCCCGGGGCCTGTCCCGATAGCTGGACCAGCACCGCGGAGCACGATATGACGAGTGCCCCAATAAGGGCGGTAGGCAGGGCACGTCCGGCTTGCGGGGTAAAAGGCTGCCTCACGTGCTGAGGGACTGTCCCCGTTGCGAGCCTTGCCGGTAGGTCAGGCGCTGAGTGCGACAAGGTGGCTCGATCGTTGCGCCCGCCAGGAGCCGATGTCCGACAGGGCCGCACTAAAGCATACGTGAGAGGTGCGCCGGGCTCGGGTAGCCACGTGGGCCCAGGCGAGCGCCACCCGGCCAGGTGGCGGGCGGCGGGGCGAACGAGCTGGTCTATAGGCGGGGTTCTGTTCACCGGGCCGTTTCCGGCTACCGGATCGGTGGTCATCCATCTAAGCGGTCTACCTGGGGACATTGGCCGGGCCGACCGTCCCCGTTGCGACCTTGCTCCGGATGGGGTTTGCCTAGCCGCCGCGGTCACCCGCGGCGCTGGTGCGCTCTTACCGCACCGTTTCACCCTTACCTGTGGCTCCCGGAGGCGCCCATCGGCGGTCTGTTTTCTGTGGCACTTTCCTGCGGGTCGCCCCGACTGGCCGTTAGCCAGCATCCTGCCCTACGGAGCCCCGACCTTCCTCGACCCCCGAGCACTTTGGCCCTCGGGCAGCCGCGACCACCCGGCCAGCTCGCTCGTTGGCGAGCATACAACCAGCAAGAGCCTGGCCCCGACATAACCGTCAGATCTGCGGTGTTGAATGGGAACAGTGACTGGGCTGGACGGGACTGGGCTGGACGGGACTGGGCAGCTTCACCCCGCTGTTGCGGCATGGTTCGCTGAGCGCTTCCCCGAGGGCGCTACCGAGCCTCAGCGGCTGGCCTGGCCCTTGGTGCGATCTGGGCCCGATGTACTGATCGCGGCGCCGACCGGTTCGGGCAAGACCCTGGCTGGTTTCCTGAGCGCCATCGACCAGGCCTACTCGGAGTGGGAAGCCGGCCTCGACATAGCCGGCTGCACCCGGGTTCTCTACGTGTCGCCGCTCAAAGCGTTGGCGGTGGACATCCAGCAAAACCTTGAGCGACCGCTGGCTCAGATCGCCGAGAAAGCGCTGAGCATGGGCCTTCAACCCGCGCCCATCACGATCGGCGTGAGGACCGGAGACACCGCAGGCACAGCCCGGGCGGCGCTCGTCAAGGCCCCGCCCACCATCCTTGTCACCACGCCGGAGAGCCTCTACCTGTACCTCACGGCTGACAAGAGCCGGGCCACCCTCACCAACCTGCGCACGGTCATCATCGATGAGATCCACGCCCTTGCCCGAGATAAGCGCGGCGCTCATCTCGCCCTGAGCCTGGAGCGCCTGGAGGGCGTGCAAGCAGGCAAGCGCCCCCAGCGCATTGGCCTTTCAGCGACACAACGCCCGATCGAGCTGATGGCGAAGGTCCTGAGCGGCAACAGGTCAGACCAGGTCCAGATCGTGGACTGCGGCCACAACCGCGAGCTGCGGCTGAGCCTGGAGGTACCCCAAGAAGAGCTGGCTGCCGTCATGTCACAGGAGCAGCTTGGCGAGATCGTAGGGTCCATCGCCAAGCACGTGACCGAGCACACCACCACGCTCGTGTTCGTCAACACCAGACGCCTGTCGGAGCGCCTGGCCCACCTGCTCGGCGAAGTGCTCGGGCCCGACCACGTGGCCGCCCACCACGGCAGCCTGTCGGCGGAGCGCCGCAAGCGGACGGAGGCCCGGCTGCGGGCGGGCGACCTCAAGGCGCTAGTAGCCACGGCATCGCTGGAGCTCGGCATCGACATAGGCCCCGTGGAGCTCGTCTGCCAGGTGGGCTCGCCGCGCTCCATTGCCACCTTCCTGCAGCGGGTGGGGCGCTCCAACCACTCCCGCCACGGTGTACCGGAGGGGATCATCTTCCCAACGACGCGCGACGAGCTGGTGGAGTGCGCGGCCGTGCTGCGCGCAGTGCGCCAGGGACGCCTCGACTGCATAGTGCCACCAAGGGCACCCCTGGACATCTTGGCTCAACAGGTCATCGCTGAGGTCGCGGCGGCTGGTGAGTGCGAGGAGAGCTCGCTGTACGAGATGTTCTCCCGCGCCGCGTATTACGACGAGCTTTCCAGGGACGATTTCGACGCCGTTGTGGAACTGGCGTCAGAGGGGATCCCGACCGGGCGCGGCCCACGCATGGCTTTTTTGCACCGCGACAGGGTCAACGGGGTTCTGCGACCGCGCCGCAGTGCTCGTCTCGCCGCCCTCACAAGCGGCGGAGCCATCCCCGAGCTCGGTGATTACCGGGTCGTCGCCGAACCCGAAGACATGTTCGTCGGCACCGTCAACGAAGACTTCGCCATCGAGTCAATGGCTGGCGATGTCTTCCTGCTTGGGACCCACTCCTGGCGGGTCCGCAGGGTGACCCCCGGTGAGGTGCGGGTAATCGACGCCGACGGCGCGAGGCCGACCATCCCGTTCTGGGTCGGCGAAGCCCCCAGCCGCACCGCAGAGCTGTCCGAAGAAGTCTCGGCTTTGCGGCTTTACGTCTCCGAGCAGCTGTCGACCACCGGCCCCCGAGAGGTCGCCCTCCTATTGGCCGAGCACTGCGGTATCGACCGTGGTGCCGCCGAGCAGATCGTCGCCTACCTAGACGTAGGGATGCAACAGCTGGGCACGATGCCCACCCAAAAGACAGTCGTCTTCGAGAGGTTCTTCGATGAGGCCGGGGGCATGCAGTTGGTCGTGCACGCCCCGTTCGGAGGGCGCATCAACCGCGGTCTCGGCCTGGCATTGCGCAAACGGTTCTGCGTGACCTTCGACTTCGAGTTGCAAGCGGCGGCCAGTGACGATGCCGTCATACTCTCGCTCGGGCCACAGCACAGCTTCCCCCTGTCGTCGGCTCCCAAGATGCTCAACCCCAACACGGTCAGGACCACGCTCGAGCAAGCGGTGCTCGCCTCACCGATGTTCACCTCGCGCTGGCGCTGGGACCTGAGCCGGGCGCTCGCCATCCTTCGGTTCCGAGGGGGTAAAAAAAACCCGTTGCCCGTGCAGCGGATGGAGGCCGACGACTTGATGGCCGCCGTGTTCCCGGCGCTCGCCGCCTGCCAAGAAAACACTGCGCCAGGCCCGGTCACGCTCCCGGACCACGTCATCGTAAAACAGGTGATGGAGGACTGCCTGCACGAGGCAATGGACGTGGACGGCCTGAAAGACCTGGTGGCGGGCTGGCATCGCGGTGACATCGCCACGCATTTCGTCGATTCGGTCGAGCCCTCTGTGATGGCGCACGAGATCGTCAATTCTCAGGTCTACACCTTCTTGGACGATGCCCCGCTCGAAGAACGTCGCGCCCGCCAGGTCCAGGTCCGGCGAGGCCTTCCCGTGGAGGCACGTGATCTTTCGCGCCTCGACCCGGCCGCGCTTGCCAAAGTCCGCGAAGAGGTAACAGCCGCGCCACGGGACGCCGAAGAGCTGCACGAGCTGTTACTTACTCTGCTGGCGGTCCGGCCGTGCCCTGCTTGGCAGGACTGGTTCTTGGTGCTGAGCGACCAACGTCGAGCGATGACGGTTACCCCTGCGCTCAACGGGCAACCGGGCCCCAGCTTGTGGTGCCCCACCGAGCGGCGCTCTCAGGTGGAGGCCCTCTACCCTGGCGCCAACTTTTCCCCCGACTACCGCCTCGCCATTCCCGGCTCGGAAGGTGCCGCCACAGACCCGGACGAAGCGGCCGCAATGGCCATGCGAGGCCAATTGGGGACGCACGGCCCACTAACAGTTGCAGAGCTCTCGGAGCTGTCGGCGCTCACATCCGCCCGGGCCCGTGTCGGCCTTGCCCGCCTCGAGGCGCAGGGATATGCCATGCGCGGGCGCTTCGACCCCGCTCTGGACGAAGAGCAGTGGTGCGCCCGCCACCTGCTTGCGCGCCTGCACAACTACAGCCAAAGCGCATTGCGCCGGGGGACGAGGCCGGTAAGCACGGAGGAGTTCGTCAGGTTCCTCCTGCGGTGGCAGCACGTAGCCCCCGGCACCAAACGCCAAGGCCGCGCCGGCTTGCTGGCGGTTATAGAACAGCTTCAGGGCTGGGAGCTGGCCGCCGGCGCATGGGAAGAGCACGTACTACCGGCACGAGTCGAGGCCTACCAACGGCGCTGGCTGGAAGACATATGCCTGTCGGGCGAGGTGACATGGGGCCGTCTGTCGTTGCGCCAAGCCGACGGACGCCGCGGGGCGGCCACCCCGTCCAAGGCAACGCCCGTCACATTCATGCTGCGTAGCGACATGGAGTGGTTGGCCAGGGCAAAGAGGGGCGACGCCGTGCCCGAGGAGCCGAGCCACGGTCCCGGCCGAGAGATCCTGGACGCCCTTCGAGCGCGCGGGGCCATGTTCGCCACCGAGCTGCCAGCCGTCACCCGGCGCTTACCGGCCGAGGTCCAGGAAGGTTTATGGGACCTCGTGGCCAGGGGGCTCATCACCGCCGACGGGTTCGGCGCCGTCAGATCGCTGTTCTCCAGCCGCGAGACTTGGGCCAGGCGACAGCTCGCAGGGCGGCGCCGGCCGCTGCGCTCAGGCGAGGGACGCTGGTCGCTGCTCGTCCCCCACCTCCTCCCTGCCCCCGACAACACGACCGTCACCGCCTCCAGTGGGCTCGACAGGGACGAGCTGGCAGAGAAGGTCGCTACCCAGTTGCTGGCCCGTTGGGGCGTCGTCTTTTGGGAGCTGGTGTCCCATGAGGATCTGGGCGTCGGGTGGCGGGACATACTTTGGGCGTTGCGACGCTTCGAAGCGCGAGGCACAGTGCGAGGAGGCCGGTTCGTCAACGGCTTCGCCGGGGAGCAGTACGCCCTACCCGAAGCCCTAGATGACCTTCATCGTCGCCACGACGCCGCGCCAGTGCAGCTCAGTGGCGCCGATCCACTTAATTTGTCCGGGGTACTGCTACCGGGCAAGCGTGTCCCCGCCATTCGGACCAACTCTGTTGCGGTCGGTTGACAACCACGCGGAGCAATGCTTGTCGTCCGGGAGGGCACTCGCTGGTTGAGCGGGACGCTCCGGTGGCCGCATGAACACCATCGATCGTGATCTGACCCTCGCGCACCGTCTGGCTGATGCCGCCGACGCCATCGCGCTGCGGCACTTCGCCACCGGGTGCACCGCTTGGCGCGCCAAGAGCGACGGCAGTCCCGTCAGCGCCGCCGACGAGCAGATCGAGCTTGCCCTGCGAGCCCGGATCCAGCGCGAGCGTCCCGGCGATGCCGTCCTGGGCGAGGAGTTCGGCAACAGCGGCGCCGGCCGCCGTCGATGGGTCATCGATGCCGTCGACGGCACGGCCAGCTTCCTGGCGGGCGAACCGGAATGGAGCACTCTGATCGCCCTCGAAGACTCGGGAGGCATCGCCGCTGCGGCCCGCATCACCCGACCGGCCCTCAACTGGGCCGGTCCCTCTCCAACACGCGAGGTGATCCCCAAGCCCTCCACCGGCACCGGCACATGCCACGGCGCCCTATTGGTCGCGACCGGGCAACTCGACGCCTTCCTCCTCCTCGGAGCGGGGCCCTGGGACATAGCGCCGCTCGTCCCTATCATCCAGGCAGCCGGCGGCAGCTACGACGACCTCACCGTCGGTCCGAGCACCGGGAGCGTGTCCGCCCTCTTCACCAACCACGCATTACGCCACCAGATCCTCAATGCCTCGAACCACGGGTTTTGACAGTTGCTCACCATGCCGGCGCGCCAAGCGCTATAGCGCCACCGGTGTGATAGCAAGGCCACATGCACACCGTCCCCGAGCCGTTCCACGACCTGCTCGATACCCAGTTCGCCACCCTCGCCACAATTGGCCCGGCAGGCACCCCTCAACAGTCGGTGGTGTGGTTCCTTGGCTCAGAGGGCAAGGTGGCCATCTCGCTGAACTCGGCTCGGCAAAAGACGATGAACCTCGCACGCAACCCGCGTTGCAGCGTTGTCATCACAGACCCAGCGAGCCCCTACCGCTACATCGAGATCCGAGGCAAGGCCGTAATAACTCCTGACCCCGATTACAGTTTCGCCGACCAGGTTGGCGAGAAGTACTCATCGGACCTGCGCCAGCATGACGCCCCAGGCGAGCACAGGGTCAAGGTCGTCATCGAGCCTGACAGGGTCCGGGCCGTAAACATGGGCGGGTGAGCCCACCACCCGGGCAACCGTGCCTCGGGCGGCGTTATCGCCACCGGTCCCGGCACCAACAAGACGCGATGTGATCGTTGACAACGCCTAAGGCCTGCATGGCCGAGTACACGGTCGTCGGGCCTACGAAGCGGAAGCCACTGCGGCGCAGGTGATCTGAGAGCTTTTTCGACTCCAGAGTCGAAGCTGGGATATCCGCAACTGTGGCGGGCGGCGCCGGAGCGTTGGCCGGTGCTGCCGCCCACAAAGCGCCCGCGAGCGTGAGACCTTTTTCGTGCCAGTCGAGCAGCGCTCTTGCGTTTGACACCACAGCTTCTATCTTGCCGCGGTGGCGGATTATGGATTGGTCAGCCACCAACCGGTCGACATCTGACGGCCCCAGACGGCTCATCGCTTCGGGGTCAAACCCGTGGAACGCCCGCCGGAAGGCTTCGCGTTTGCGCAGCACCACGAGCCAGGACAGCCCGCTTTGGAAACCTTCCAGACAGAGCTTCTCGAACACCCGGACCTCGTCGTGCACCAGGCGCCCCCATTCGTTGTCGTGGTACTCCACATAGTCGGGAGCGCTCAAAGCCCACGGGCACCTTTGCACCGGCCCAGCCTTGACTGGCGACCGTTGGGGGCGCAAGCTGGAGTAGTGCTAGTTACGCCCGATGACGTCCGCCTAGCCGCCAGACGGTTGCAGGGCGTCATACGGCCGACGCCAACTGCGCTTTCCTCCCAGCTCTCCGAGCGCGCAGGACGTCCCGTTTACATAAAGCCGGAGCACCTGCAGCGGACAGGATCGTTCAAGATCCGAGGGGCCTACAATGCCATCGTCGAGGGGCCACCTACCGAGGTTGTGGCTGCGTCGGCAGGTAACCACGCTCAAGGTGTCGCCCTGGCAGCGTCTTTATGCGGCGTCAGGTCAACGGTTTTTATGCCCGTGGGAGCCTCGTTCCCAAAAGTGGAAGCCACCCGCAATTACGGCGCTGACGTCCGGTTTGCCGGTACATCCGTCGACGACGCCATCGAGGTGGCCTTTGCTTACGCCAAGGCGCAGGGGGCGCGTTACATACCGCCCTTCGACGATGCGCGGGTAATCGCCGGCCAAGGCACCGTGGGGCTGGAACTGCAGTCGGAAGCGCCCGGTGCCGAAGCCATTGTGGTACCGGTCGGGGGCGGTGGTCTACTTGCCGGCGTGGCGGTCGCCGCTGATCGCGCCGTGTTCGGGGCTCAAGCGGAAGGGGCACCCTCGATGGCCGTGGCTTTGGACAAAGGAGCGCCCTTCGAACTCGACCACGTCGAAACAATGGCAGATGGCATCGCCATCCGGCGAGTATCCGAGCTCACCTTTGAGCACGCCAAATCGCTGTGCCAGGGAGTCATCACCGTCGGCGAGGAGGAAATTAGCCAAGCTGTGCTTTTCCTCTTGGAACGGTGCAAATGGGTTGTGGAACCCGCAGGTGCAGCCGGGCTGGCAGCCTTGCTGGCCGGGAAGATCCCTGGGAACGGACCTGTGGCCGTCGTGCTTTCGGGTGGCAATGTCGACCCGTTGCTGCTCACCCGCTTG
>DASSZK010000348.1:0-3179 GCA_035702845.1 Acidimicrobiales bacterium | reverse complement strand
CGTCTTTCAACGACCACTGGGTGGGCAACACCTACAACGGCGCCTGGGGCTTCCAGGCGTACCTGCAGGGCGCCTCTTACCAGGCAGGCCACCAGTGCACGGTGGACCTGGCGGCGTGGGAGTCCGCCTGGGGGCAGAACTAGGCCGACCACGGGCAGGCCCGGACGGGGCGCCACCCGCACGGGGAGATCCCGGGACGGGAAGGCATCGGTATCCAGCTGCGTCTTGCACACTCGTTGTAGGTATGCAGCTGGGTACCGGCACCAGTCACCGCCGGCTCGTATGGGTGCTTGGCGGCCTCGTCATAGCGTTCCTCGTGGCTACGGGCGCGATGTTCGTCTTCCCTCCCACTGACCAGCCTCAACGCGTGGATGGGGTGCTTGGCCTCAACGGGACCTTCGAGAGCGCCAGGGCCGCCAAAGCCGTGTCGCTTGTCGAGCAAGGGTATGCCAGGACGCTGCTGTTCTCGGTGGGCAACTCGGGGACCGCGTGCCCCACTGTGCCTCACGTGAAGGTCGTGTGCTTCGTTGCCGTACCCGGCCGTACGGTGGGGGAGGCGGAGTTTGCCGGTGCCTACGCCCGCCGCCACGGTTGGCACAGCATGATCGTCGTCGCTAGCCGCGCCCAAGCTTTGCGGGCCAGGCTGATCGTCGGCCGGTGCTTCCATGGCCGGCTCCTGGTCGTGCCCGCCCGCGTGCAGCCTGCACACTTCCCCTTCGAGGTGCTCTACGAGTGGGCAGCGCTGGGCAAAGCGCTCGTAGTCGATACGAGTTGTTGAACATCCGGGGGCGCCGGCAGAGGTATCTGGGGACCTGCGCCGGGCTCATAAACGTGGTGAGCAGTGGGTACGGGCGCGTGGCCGCATTATGAGGAACCTGCACCGCAGGTCCCGGCGCGCCGTGGCGCCGCACAGCCCCACCCGGGGCGGAGCCTGGAGGGGCCGCCCGGGACCACCTAAGGCTAAAGATGCGCTCGAGGGTGGCAGGCGCGTAGCCATCACCCTTGCCGACCAGGGGCTGTCGTCGGTTTCCAATTTCGCCGTGGCCGTAGCAGTGGCACGGGGTGCCGGTGCATCGGGGCTCGGCGGTTTTACCCTGGCCTTTGCGGGGTGGACGGTGCTGGGCGCCGTGCACCGCTCGCTCGTCACCGACCCGATGGCGATCGACGGAGATGTGCGCGACCCCCGGGCTGTAGCGAGCGTGCGCCGTGGTTTTGGAGCGGAGGTGCTCCTCGGGATAGCGGGGGCTCTTTGCCTGGTCGTGGTGGGCGGCGTGCTTTTGTCAGTGGGACAGCACACGTTCGGGGTAAGCGTCCTGTCCATGGCGCTGTGGATGCCGGTCCTCGTGGTCCAGGACTACTGGCGCTGGGTCGGTTTCATGAGCCGGCGCCCCGGCAAGGCATTGGCCAATGACGCTTTGTTCAATGTTGTCCAGGCGGGTGGGTTCACCTACCTGCTGGTCCACCATGTGCATTCCGTCAGCCTGCTCATAGGCGCGTGGGGCTTGGGCGCTCTTACGGGCGGGCTGTTCGGCATGTGGCAGTACCGTGCGCTGCCCAACCCGCGAGGCGGCATGGCGTTGCTCAAAGAGCGCTGGTCGTTCAGTAAGTGGATGGCAGGGTCCAACGTCACCGGGTGGTTCGCCAACCAAGCTCTGGTCGTGGTGGCGGGAGCCATACTCGGCCCTGCTGGCCTAGGGGCTTTCCGCGCTTGCCAGAACCTCGCCGGAGGGCCGGCAGGCGTCCTTATCCAGGCCGGCGGCAGTGTGGGCCTCCCCGAGACGAGCAAGTCCTACGCCGAGGGCGGCCTGGACAGTGCGCTCCGCACGGCTTGGCTGGTTACAGCGGCCGGTTTTGCCAGCGTTTTTGCCGGCGCCGCGCTGGTGTTCTTGTGGGGCCGCACGTTGCTCACCCTCGTTTACGGCCCGAGCTTTGCCCACCTGCAGTCGGCGGCGGAGATCCTCTCGGTCGGCTACCTGTTCCTCGCCTTTTACCTCGGGCCCGTGCTGATGTTGAAGGTGACCAAGGACACCCGCAAGCTGATGTACGTAGAAGTGTTCAGCGTGGTGCTCGGCCTGGCAACCCTCGGCTTGTTCGCCACCGCGTTCGGCGTAAAGGGTGCGGCGTTGGCTGAGCTGGTGACGTCGATCGTGACCGCCGCTGCCTTTGTCCGGGCACAGCAAAGTATCCGCCGCCGTCGCCTTGGCCTAAGGGGAACGGCCGCGGGAGCCCCCGCCGGTGGCCCTCAAGCAGCGCTCGGCACTGGCGGCGCACCCGGGCCCGGGACCTCCGTCACCTGCCAGGTCATCCACGTAGAGGCGGCCGAGCCGGAAAAGGAACCGGCCCTGTGAGCGCGTATGTGCGCCCCGCGGGCGCTCTCGTGAGGGAGAAGACGGCGTGACGGCACTCGCAGTTGTGATGCCCCGACGGCGTGCGGCCGTCGAACTGACTACCGAGCAGCGCCAACTCCGGCGCGTAAAGGTCGTATGGGCCCTGCTGTTCTTGAACGTGTTGTCCTTCGCCGGTACCTCGAGCGACATCATCATCCCGGTACCTCACAAGCTCGGCCAGGTGATAACCCAAGGCGCCCTGGTAACGGCGGTGCTGCTGGCTTTGAGCGTCAACCCCAGGGTGAAGGTACGCCCGAGCCTGTTCTTGGGCCTCTACAGCACCCTTGCTCTCATCACGCTGATGATGAGCGTGCGCTTCATTGGTCTCGGTACCACTTACAGAGCCTTTCGCCTCGTCGCCTTCCTTGCCGTGCTGTGGCTGCTCACGCCGTGGTGGAAGCGCCGCGACCTGCCTTTGCTGCGCACGCAGCTCAAGTTCCTCACGGGGATTATGGTTTCGCTTTACCTCGGGCTTGCCATCTCGCCGAGCAAGGCTTTGACGATGAACGCCGGGTCCCGCCGCCTGGGAGGCGCTCTGTGGCCCATGCCGGCCACCCAGGTGGGGCACTACATGGCCGAGCTGACCGGCCTTACGATCTTGCTCTGGCTGTGCCGGGCTTTGGACAGGCGCAAGGCGCTGATGCTCCTGGTCCCTGCCGTTGTAGCCCTATTGCTCAGCCACACGCGCACCGCCTTGGTCGCGATGGTCGTCGGCCTGCTCGTCGCCTGCTTGAGCATGTTCAGCGGGAGCCGGCGCGTACGCAGAGCCCTGGGCGCCACCGCTGTGCTGGT
>DASSZK010000310.1:0-16522 GCA_035702845.1 Acidimicrobiales bacterium | reverse complement strand
GCAGGAGGTGGCACGAGACCAAGGGAGGGCTCCTGCCTGTTCCCAGAACTGGATGTGGCCGGCTTGGTCCCAAGTGGCGGCGTCATAACCGTCAGGCAGGGCTGCCATCGCGCTCGACCATCCCTTAGCAAGGAGCTTGCTTAGTGCTCGTAAGGCGAACGCCTGTGAGGGAGGTGCGTCCGCCCAAGCTTGGCGCCTGAGGTCCGATCCGTTCGCCGGTCCCTGGGTGCAGGTCAGCGCCCCAGCGACGATCACCGTCCCAGCCAGGAGGGCCACCGGGAGGGGGCGCCGCAGAACTGTCTTTGCCATGCCACTTGAACGCTCCGGCCTCCTCCCCGGTTGCAGCGAAGTGCCGGAGTGTCGTCAGCAGCGGTAGGCCAGCCAGATCCCCTGGGAGGCAGCGACAGGACATAACCGAAGAAGGCCAGAAAGCCCCCCGCCGTGACCGCGACGCTGGTCCTGTTGCGAAGGGGGCATTTGCATGCCGGGCCTTGCTTTGCCTTTCGCTTGGGCGGCTCGGTCCCGCCGGCATATAAGTGATCGCTCTAAGGCTAATTGCCGGAGGGGGAGCCGGCCACCAATTGGGCGAAACGGCTCAGCACCAGGTAGCGGGTGGGTGCGAGCTCCGCTAGCTCGTCGGCAGCGGCGGCGGCGATGGTAGAGGGGCTAACCCCTGCTGCCACCGCTTCGTGCCCAAGGGTCGAAACGAACGCCTCTACTGCCTCCTCGTCCACCTCGATGTGGAACTGCAGCCCCCAGGCTCGATTCCCGACGCGGAAGGCCTGGTGGGCATACAGAGAGCTGGATGCGAGTAGTACCGCGCCGGCGGGCAGATCGAAGGTGTCCCCGTGCCAGTGCAGCACCGGCAAGCGGCTGGGCACCGAGTCGAACAGGATGTCCCCAGCCGCCTCCTCCAGGACGTGCACCGGTCCCCAGCCGATCTCGGGCCCCGCATCACCGGGGTAGACCGGGGCACCAGCGGCCGCAGCCAGAAGCTGAGCGCCAAGGCATATCCCAAGCGTCGGCGTCTGCGTGGCCAAGGCGTCGCGCATGAGCGCCAGTTCGTCAGCCCTGGTGGGGAAGCCGTCGTCCGAGGCCGCCGACATTGGGCCGCCCATCACTATCATTCCGGCATACCCTTCGAGGCTCGCCGGCAGGGGCTCGCCCGCGAACACCTGGCAGACCTCGACACGAACCCCGGCACGCGCCAGGGCCGTAGCCACGAAGTACGGTTTTTCGGCGAGCGCGTGTTGAACTACCAGGCAGCGTGACATGGTGGGCTGAGCATAGGTTGTCGGTGCCGGCACGGCTCTGTGAGTGCTCGTCCGACGGCACTTCGCCATGGGTGCTCCGCGCGGCCAACTGTGGGCGGCCGAGGCCGAGAGCCGTCATCCACGTCTGCTCGAATGCGACAGCGCCGCCGGAGTAGCGTGCACTACAAAACGTCCTACAATGACGGACATGGCCAGAGCGATCTCAGTCCGGCTCGACGATGAGGCAGACAGGGCATTGCGCGTACTCGAATCGACGGGCCTGACCCAGTCCGAAGCCATTCGCGTCAGCCTCGTCGGGGAGCTGCGTCACCGGCGCCGGAGCAAGGAGCTTGCGGCGGAGGTCGCCGCCCTGGAAGCCGACCGGCAAGACCACGACGAGATGCTGGCCGTCGCCGCGCTCATGGAAGCCCTACGTGCTCCGAGGTGATGTCTACCGGTTCCGCCTACCACGCGGTGTCGGACATGAGCAGCACGGTGACCGCTACGGCGTCGTCGTCCAAGCCGATGAGTTCCTCCCGAGGTCGGTCATCCTTGTGGCTCCCACATCGACCAGCGCCCGTCCAGCGTCCTTCCGCCCCGAAGCCGACATCGCTGGAGAGACGACTCGGGTGCTCGTGGAGCAGATTGGGGCCGTGGACGCCCGGCGCCTCGGAGAACTGGCCGGCCACCTGACCCGCGAAGAGATGTGGGGGATCGACGAAGCCCTATTTGCCGTCTTGGGTCTGCGCTGAATACTGACATCAGCACCATCGCCACGATCTCTGATCTCCCGAAGGCTGCTAGAGCGGGACGAGGTCGACGTGGGTACCCGCAGCTTCGGCCAAGTTCTTTAGGTCGTCCGGGTCAGACGTGCGGATCTCGTCGCCGTCTGCGGCCAGACAAACCAGAGCGGCGTCGACCGCGTCGCGAGCCCCACTGCGGCTCAGGAGGGCGCCCGCCTTCTTGCCAAGATCCTCGTCGAGTGCCCTAACATCCACGCCTCTCAGCAGGCGTGCGACCTGGGCTTGGCGCCCCGACCCTCCTCGCCAGACTTGAGCGACGACGCCGCCGTGGCTGAGCGGTGCGCGTCGCGCCAGCCGTTCGCGTTTTATCAAGGCGAAGACGTCGCGGTCACCGCGCTCTACCGCCATGAAGGCGCCGGCGTCGAGGAGCAAGCTCATGCTGCACCCCGCCGGCCCTTAGCGCGCTTGGCAGCCGCCGACCGGACCACCGTCGCCCGCGACCGGGCCCGGTGGACCGCTTGGTCGATCTCAGCATCGGTGATCGCCCCATGCTCAGCCTCGTAGGAGGAGAGGAAGGAGTCGAGCGCCTGCATCCGCCGGTCGTGCTCGGCCTTTGAGTTGCAGGGCGTCGTTGACCCAAGCGCTGATGCTGCCTCCGCTTTTATCCGTGGCTGACGATGTGAGCCTGCAACGCTCGGCACATCGGAGAGTACTCCGGCACGTTGAACCTGGTGGTGGTCCCGTCCGTTGCGCTGAGGGTAAGGATCCCGACACCAATCAGTCCACGAGGGGGCTTCAATTGCAGACGGCTTACCCGTTCCCAGGTGGTCTCGAATATAGGCGGCCCCAGTACCTCGCGCGAAAAGCGCACGCCGGACACGGACAAAAATATGGTGCCGCTAGCAGGCATCCGCAGCGTCCCGTCCGACGGAAGTAAGGATGCTGGAGCTGCGTAGAACTCGCCGGCAGGCATGGACCGGGCGAGAGCTCGTTGCCGCTTGGTCCTTGCCTTGCGAAGGAGGGGGATCTCTATTAGTGCGATCACGGGCAGGACTACGAGCGCTACCGTGAACCCCGCAAGGATCAGCCACCGCCCTGTTATGGCGCAGACCGCGGCAATCACCGCTGCCATCGCGACCAAGGCCGCATATAAACGCAGTAACGACCTTGTTATGCTGCGGTGGACGATCTCCATCGGGGGCAGTGTGACCGCGATATCAGGAGCCGTCATGTTCAGGGGAGCATAGCCAACCGCGTCCAAGCTTGCAGGACTGCCTAATTCCGTCGATGACCTTGCCTTGGCGGCGGCAGACGTCGGTCGGGTCCTTGAGGGCGGCGCTGTAAACAACTTGCCGACCTCGCTCCCGGGCGCAAGCATGCCAGGGATATGCGCGATTACGTTGAGTGGCACAAGGACTATGACGACCCGGCCTCCGACCTTTCGTGGCGGCTCAGGATGGTACAGGGTTATATAGCCCGCGCCCTGGCAGAAACCTCGGGGCCAGTGAGAGTGGTAAGCCTCTGTTCGGGCGACGGGCGCGACATCCTCGGCGTGTTGAGCCAGCGGCCTGGGGATCTCGCCCGCGTGGCGGTGACCCTGGTCGAGATCAACCCAGCGCTCGCCGGGCGTGCACGCAGCGCGGCGCAGGCTTTGGAGATTACCCACTGCGAGGTGCGCGAGCTTGACGCGGGCGTAACCAGTTCGCTCGCCGGTGCTGTGCCGGCTGACATCGTGCTGCTGGTGGGTATTTTCGGGAACATAAGCAATGAGGACCTGGAGCGGACGGTGAAATATGCTCCCCAACTGTGCAACCCGGGCGCGACGGTCGTGTGGTCTCGGGCGCGCCAGGACGGGGATGTGAACGACCAGGTGCGGCAATGGTTCGCCGAGGCAGGTTTCGCCGAGGTCGCTTACGAGGCGCCGGACTTCGGTTCAAAGCCGGCAGTCGGGGTCTGCGTCTATGAGGGACCGGCCGTCACCCTGAGCGAAGGTGGGCGGCTGTTCACCTTCGTACGCTGAGCAAATGCGCTGCCCCGGTCCGGCACTGGGCGGTGCGGCGTCGATGGGCCGCGATGTCCATGACTGGGGGTAGGTCCCCGGCCTCGGCCGCCTCCCTCCGGAGGCCCCGGCCCCCACCGCGTAGCTTTGTGGCATGGACGGAACCTCCCTGCACCGCGAGCTCGGCCTGACCGACGACGAGGCCGCTTCGATCGAGCGCATCCTCGGGCGCCGGCCCAACCACCTCGAGCTGGCCATGTACGCGGTGATGTGGAGCGAGCACTGCTCTTATAAGTCGTCGCGCGCCCACCTGCGCAGGCTGCCGACGGAGGGACCGGACGTGCTGGTGGGCCCGGGTGAGAACGCCGGCGTCATCGACGCCGGAGACGGCCTGGCGGTTGCCATCCGCATCGAGAGCCACAACCACCCCTCGGCCATCGAGCCCTACCAGGGGGCGGCGACGGGTGTCGGCGGGATCATCCGGGACATCTTCACCATGGGCGCTCGCCCGGTGGCCCTGATGGACCCCTTGCGCTTCGGGCCGCTCGACGACGCGCGCAACCGTTGGGTGGCGAGCGGCGTGGTGAGCGGGATCTCGGGCTATGGCAACAGCGTCGGCGTGCCGACCGTTGGCGGCGAGCTGCAGTTCGCCTCTTGCTACAGCGGCAACCCCCTGGTGAACGTCCTGTGCGTCGGGTTGCTGCCCAAGGACCGGCTCGTACTGGGCCGGGCTGCCGGCGTGGGCAACCTGGCCGTGCTGCTCGGTTCGCGCACAGGACGTGACGGCATAGGTGGCGTGAGCGTGCTGGCGTCCGCAGCGTTCACCGAGGACCCCGAGGCCGAGGCGGCGAAGCGTCCCAACGTGCAGGTCGGCGACCCCTTCGAGGAGAAGCGGCTCATAGAGGCCACCTTGGAGCTGCTGGACAAGCACCTGGTCGTGGGTATCCAGGACCTGGGAGGGGCGGGGCTCACCTGCGCCACCAGTGAGACGGCCTCTCGTGGTGGCGTGGGCATGGACGTCAACGTGGAGGCGGTCCCGCTGCGCGAGCCCGGCCTCGAGCCGTTCGAGGTGATGACAAGCGAGAGCCAGGAGCGGATGCTGGCCATAGTTTCTCCCGCAGACCTCGACGCCGTAATGGAGGTGTGCGCCCGGTGGGAAGTGACCGCCACCGTGGTGGGCAAGGTCACCGACGGAGGCCGCTTGCGCATCCTGGCCGGCTGGGAGGGCGATGTGCTCGCCGATGTCCCTGCCGCCAGCCTGCACGAGGACGCCCCTCTCTACCACCGGCCCATGGCGGCGCCCGTGGAGCCGTTGGCCGGCGACGAGCGCCAGCGCCGGCTCGACGCTCTGGAACCTCCGGCAAGCGCCGAAGAGCTCACCGAGGACCTGTTGTCGATGCTGGCCGACCCTGCGTGGGCCTACCGGCAGTACGACCACCAGCTGTTCTTGAACACGGTGGTGGCGCCGGGAGCGGATGCGGCCGTGCTGCGCCTGAGCGCACCGGGTGCGCGCCCGCCGGCGGGGGCGGTGGCGAAGGGGATGGCGCTTTCGACCGATGGCAACCCACGCTGGTGTGCGATCGACCCCCGGGCGGGGACGGCCATGGTGGTGGCCGAATCGGCGTTGAACGTGGCCTGCACGGGCGCCCGCCCGGTGGCCCTGGTCAACTGCTTGAACTTTGGGAACCCCGAGCACCCTGAGGTGATGTGGCAGCTTTCGGAGGCGATCGACGGGATGGCCGAAGCCTGCGCGGCCTTGAAGATCCCCGTAGTCGGAGGAAACGTAAGTCTCTACAACGAAAGCCGGGGCGCCGATATCTACCCGACTCCTGTGGTTGGCGTCCTGGGCCTGATCGACAAGCTGGCTCCAGGGATCCCCACGCCGGCTTTTTGTGAGGGGAGCGACATCCTGCTCCTCGGGCCGGGGGAGGTGGCCCTCGCCGGCAGCCGCTGGGCGGCCGAACGGCGGGATTTCCTCGGCGGCAAGCTCGCGAAATTGGACCTCGAATTGCACGGGCGATTGCTGGCGCTGGTGGCTGATCTGGTAAACGAACGCCTTGTCGACGGCGTCCACGACGTGTCGGAGGGAGGTTTGGCTGTGGCGCTGGCGGAGATGGCTCTGAAAGGTGGCGTTGGTTGCCGGGTCGAGCTGAGCGGCGGCCACGCCGAACTGTTCGGGGAGGGACCGTCGCGGGTTTTGCTCAGCGTCCCGCCTAATTGCACCGAGACAATATTGCACAGAGCCGCAGACGCCGGGGTGCCGGTGGCTCGTCTGGGGCTTGGTGGAGGGGACGCGGTTGTTGTCGACGGGCTCGGGTTGGGACGCTTGAGTGCCGCCCTCGACCGGTTGGCGCAAGCGTGGTCCTCGACGCTGCCCGAGGCGTTTGCCGCTTCTTGAGGCGCCGGCCTGCGCGGTGTCGCCTGTGGGGATTTCAGTTGACAAAAGTAAGGTCCCGAGCGGGAGGTATTTGTGCTGGGTCGCACTCACTACACGGTCGATGGCGCCGCGGCCTCACCGCCCGGACAGGCGGTTGCGCTGGCCAAGCGCGCCCTTGCCGGAGGCATGGCGGTGATCTGCTTGCGCTGTCGTGATGCCAGTGATCGAGCGGCCTTGGAGCTGGCCCGCGCACTCGGGTACCTGTGCCGTCGGCGGGGGGCGACGTTTTTGGTTGCCGGCCGGGTGGACATAGCGCTGGCGGCCGGGGCGGACGGCGTAAACCTTGGGCCCGATGACATGGCGGTGCGCGACGCCCGGCGTCTTCTGGGTCAGAGCCTGCTCATCGGCGCCCAGGCCTCGACTGCCGCCGATGCCCGCCGGCTCGTCACAGACGGCGCCTCTTTTATAACCACCGATTTTAAAAACACCGGCGTCGGCATGGACGCCCTGCCCTACATTTCGTCGCTGGCGGGAGCCCCGGTTATCGCCTGTGGCGCCTTTGACAGCTCATCGTTGGCCGATCTGGTGGGCGCCGGTGTTCACGGGGTGGACCTCAGCCGCTTGGTGGGTAACGAAATAGCGGCAAACGAAATAGCGCCGAACGGGGTACCGGCCGACGGACCGGGCACCGACGCGATATTTGGTGCACTCGTCGATGCGGTGGCGGCGGCGTGGTCGGCGCCCGAGCCGGCTTGACCAGGAAAGGGACAGGCTTGTGGAGATAAGAGGCAGGCGAGCGCTCGTCACAGGTGCCTCCAAAGGCATTGGTGCCGCCATCGCCCGAGAGCTGGCCCGCGCCGGCGCGCACGTGGTGCTCGTGGCGCGCGATGCACAGGCAATAGCCATGTTGGCCGACGAGCTGGGAGGCAGCGCATACGCAGCGGACCTGGCGGATCTGGCGCAGGTAAGCACTCTTTTATCGCGCGTTACGGCAGGTGGGTCACCCGTCGACATCTTGGTCAACAACGCAGGGATAGAGACGGCCGGCCACATCGTGGCCTTGATCCCCGACGACATAGCAGCGGTCTTTGCGCTCAACATCGTGGCCCCGGCTGTGCTTTGCGGCGCATTCGCCAAGCCCATGATGGAACGCGGTGAGGGCCACATCGTGAATATCTCGTCGCTCGCCGGGGTGGCGGCCTTCCCGGGCTTGGCGGCTTATTCTGCAAGTAAGGCGGCGCTGACCCACTTCACCGCCGGCCTGCGTGCTGATTTCAGAGGAACTGCGGTCGGCACGACCCTCGTCGAGCTCGGGCCGGTGCGCACTGATATGTACTCGCGGGCGATGTCGTACGGGCCGACGAGCCAAGCTTTCCGCAGGATGCTCGCGCTCGGCATGATCGCTGAAATAGGGCCCGAGCTCGTGGCCCGCAAGGTTGTGGAGGCCGTGAGGCTGGACCGGCGCCACGTACGCCTGCCGCGCCGGGCGGGGCTGAGCTCTGTCATGCAGGAAATGCCGCGGCGGTTGGCTGAGTACATGCTCGCCGGCGTGGAGGCTGGACCAGGGTCCCGGGTGATTTAGCCGAACAGCTGGCGCCATCGTCCACCTGCCGGTTTGGCCCGCAGGGGATAGGAAAACTCCTCGCTCACCCTTCTGGCATCCAGGGCGATGCTGGAAGCCACGGCCGCCGTCTCCGCGTCGACACCAAGGTTGCGTGCAGCCACGAGCACGGAGCGGAACGCTGCCGCAGCGCCTGGAGCCCGCCCAGCGGCGCCCGATCTGTCCGGGACGGCATCCTCAAACGCATTGTTGTCCTCGGAGCCAAGGCCCGTGGTCGCGCCATCGGCGGCGCGCACCTCAGCGACCACATCGTCCAGCCCGCCCGCCCAAGTGGAAACGTCAGCGCTCACCCGTGCCAGCAACTCGGAGAGACTGCGCGCCAGGGGAAGGGGCAGCGTCCAGCCTTCGGGGGCGTCGGCCAGGGCCCGCGCTATCCCCCGTACGGGCCGCTCAACGAGGGTAATTCGCCCGGCCGCGTCTGCGAGCAGCTCAGCAGCCGGCCGGTCGTGACGGGCGCCGGGGTTCCAGCGGGCGGCTGTCTCGGCGTCACCGACAAGCGACGAAGCGTGCCTTGCCCGCCCGCTCAGGTCGCGGGCGTGCTGCAGGTAGTCACGCGAGCCGGCATCGAGCTTGCCGGCCCCGAGCGCTCGACCCATTTCTCCTAGTAGGGCAGCGACATCTCGTGCCACGCCGGCAACCTCGGCGCAAGCCTGGGGGAGCCGGCTGCGCGGTACGAACACGAAATTGACCAGGATCCCGGCACCGGCCCCGATAGCCGTGTCCACCACTCGGTCGAGCGCATAGCCGCCTGTGGTTGCCCCGAGCACCAGGACGAGAAGGGCGCTCACCGGGACCTGCACCGAGCCTTGTGGCCCCAGGCGCAGCGCCTGGCCGGCGAGCAGGCCCACCAGCACGACAAGGCCCACTGACCAAGCGTTGATCCCGGCAACGCGGGCGAAGGCGTAGGCCACCAGTACCCCGGCAACCACGCCCAAGACCCGCTGGAGCCCGCGCGAAACCGACCCCCACACTGTCACCTGCACGGTGAGCAGGGCGGCGAGCGGGGCGAACACCGGGATGGAGTTGTGCAACAGGTCAGCGGTCACGAACCACGAGAACCCGGCGGCAACGGCGGTCTTTGTTGCCTGGATGACGGCAGGGCCGGCCTGGCGCCACCGGCTCGAAGTCCTCAGATGTCGAGCCTCTCGCGCAACGACGCCAGGGCGCCGTCCGGAACGTGCAAGTCGCCGCGCCCCGTGCCCACTGACAAGTCGGGCTTGTACTTGCCGTGGTAGTCCGAGCCTCCGGTTATAGCTAGGCCGGCCCTCGCCGCCAGGACGGCCAGCTCGGCCCTCTCCTCTCGGCTGTAGCGGCCGTACAGGCATTCGACGCCACCGAGCCCGGCGTCCGCCAGCTCCTCCAAGGCGGGCCCCAGCGCTGCCGGTGAGAGCTTGAGCGAGAGCGGGTGAGCGAGCACGGGTACGCCCCCCGACTCCATGGCCAGGTCGATGGCATGGAGAGGCTCGAGGCGCTCTTTTTCGAGGTAGGCAGGCCGTCCCTTGGCCAGGTACTTGTCGAAAGCGTCCTGCACCGATGTGGCGTAACCCTTGCGCACGAGGATGGCGGCGACATGGGGGCGCCCGGCGCCCTTGCCGCCTGACTCTTGCTCCAGCTCCTCTGTGGTGACGGGCATGCCCAGCTCGGCCAGCTTCGTCACCAACCGCTCGTTACGGTTGGACCTGGATGCCTGCAACCGGGCCAGTTCGTCTTGTAGCGGGCCTTCGCCAGGTTCGAGGAAGTACACGAGCATGTGCATGGTGCCGGCGTGCTCGCAGGACAGCTCGATGCCCGGCACCAGCTCGATGCCGGCGCCGGCTGCTGCCCGCGCCGCCTCTTCGATGCCGTCCTGGCGGTCGTGATCGGTCAGGGCCACCGCGGAGAGGCCGGCCTCGGCAGCCAGGCGCACAATCTCCGAAGGGCTGTCGCTGCCGTCTGAGACATTTGAGTGAACGTGAAGGTCGACCACCGCAGCCAACTTACGGAAGCAATGGCGTGGGCCGCAAAGGGTGCGGTGCCACCTTGTGCCTTGACCGTCACGCTGCTCGTTCAGAAGTTGCGGTACACCGCCACCTGCGAGTCCCGCCTTGGGGCACCAATGGCTATACAGGACCTCGGCACGCAGAAACTGATGTCGTAAAGGAAGGACCCGGCAGGCTGACGCTCACCCAGGAGCGCTCACCGTCAGTGGACGACATGACAGTTGCTGTCTATGCCGCTCTTACGGCCTTCATGACCCTTGGTTTTGCCCTTGCGGTTGTGACCATGGCCGTCATCGGCGCTCGACCAGCGATCCTGTTGACTGCCGTCGTGTTGGGTGTAGGGACACTCAATTTTGTTGGCTTCCGTGGTCTGTGCCTGCGGGCGGCGGGAGAAAACGCAGGGCTTCCCCGCATGCTCAAGTGACGCTAACGCAGACTTGATAGTCGAGCCGTCCATCTCTGTCCGTATATGGTACCGGTCAGCTTGTGGGCCTCGACACGTTCGTAGTCATAGGCCTGAGCTGCTTGAGGCACCTTTGTTGACGATTAGGGTCGCTCGAAGACGAAGACCCGACCTCTAGCCCGATCGATGTTGGGTGCTCCGACAACTAGGTCGTTACCATCCAGGGCGATGGCGGATCCGAACTCGTCGAATGTCCGTCCGCCGCTTACTACGCGCTGTTGTTGGTGCCACCCGGTGGAGGAGTGTTCAAAGATGTACGCGGCCCCGTACGCATACGGAATGCCGGTCGAGGTGACCGCCGTATTCAATGTGCCAAACGATAGGGTGGTCTTATAAAGCGCTATACTACCCGTGATGGCGCTCGCGTTCGTGAGGCTGGTGTTCGGCGGGAGCAGTGCCCCTGCAGGTACCCAACTGCGACCGCGCTTTGTAAAGGGGTACACGGTCGCTCTCCCGCCGGTCGGGTAGGTGCTCACGGCCAGACGATCCCCTGATATTGATAGATCTGAACCGAACTGCTGACCATAGCGGGGACGAGGAGGGCTCAGGTCAGCCGTCGCGACCCAGCCTGTCCCGGTTTTACTGAGAACGATTACTCGTCCCAGGCCACGATCGTAGCTTGGGTCCCCGAAAGCAACCATGTGGCCCGAGACACTGACGATGTCAGGTATACCCGACGTGGTCGCGGGCGTCGGGACAATCGTGCTCTGGCGCCATCCTGTGACCGCTTTTGTATAGATGTACACGCACTTCGTGTCACTGACAGCGAGCACACCGCCGGACATGGCCACAAAAGTCCCGAAGGGACCGTCCCGACCGCGAAATATTGACGACTCTGTCCAGTGGCCGGCATTTCGTGAAAAGAGAACCACGTTACCCGCACGACGCTCCGTCGGAGACATCGCCGGCGCCGCTACTGCGATCGTGTTGCCTGAGATGGCCACACCATTCCCAAACAAAGTGCCGGTAAAGGCTCCCGGGCCTGAGAAAGTCGCTACATGGCGCCAATGCCCGTCAACCTGTGAAAAAATATACAAGCGCTTCGCTCCGGCAGCGCCAATGGCGGCGGTGCCGTTCGATAGCGCGACCGCCGAACCAAAGTCCGACCCAGCCAGTGCCCCTCGTCCGGCTGACAACTCGGCTACGACCGCGTACCCGTGGGGTCGCGCTGGTAGTGCTGGAGCGGAGTAGCCCGAAAGGAGGCAAGCGATGGCAACCAATGCCAGCGCCCGTAAGGGGGGCGTCATTAGGTATTGGCGGAGCTGGAAGGCGCGCGGCTGCCGGGTACTTCTTGTCTCTCCCTGCCACGAACTGGAGCGCCCTTTCATCAGCTGTGTGTCACAGTAACGCTGAATGCAGCGAACGGGAAAACTCCGAAGCAGTATGACATGTATGACACGTATGACAACCTAGCTCTGTATGACACCCGGCCCGGGGACGGCCCCCTTACTGCCAGCCGGCCCTAGGCATTTCCTAGCAATCGTTGGCCGTAAGCGATTAGAACGAGCGAGCGAGGTGATTTGCCGCAGGGAACGCTCGGTGGCGCCGCCGGCGAGCCGTCCGCAGACCGACTACACCGAGTACGAGGGCCGTTTGCAGATGGCGAGGAAGATGGCAGACCCAGAGGTCCTGACGGACATGGGCTAGCCGCCGCCAGAGCCGGGCTTGGAGAGCCAGGAGACGGAGCTCAAGGTAGCCGCCAACGGGCGCTGGGTGGGCCCGGGATGGGCGAGCCTCCTGGGCTGAGATCTTGGCGGAGGCGGACCAGGACAACGAGTAGCCGGGGGGATTGGCGGGCGCGCCCTAACTGGTCCAGGCCACTCTATTGGCCCGCGATCGATGATCAGGGAAAGTCGCGCTCTGGGATCGAGCTCAAGCTCTCCTCCGCAGGATCCACCACCGCCGACGGTGGGGCCCTCCGGCCTCGTGGACAACCACGACCCCGAGGCATGGAGGTGCCCCCTGTCATGATGTCCCAGGAGGAGTGAGCGAACGAAGTCCTGAACCTGCGCAACCAGGGCGAGGACGGCGCCGGGGCCTACGGGAGTGACGGGCAGCGCCCATCCATGAGAGAATGGAGGGGTGAACGGCCCCTTCGAGACCGGCACTTCGCTCGGCCCCTACGCCAGCCCTTCCGGTAGCCCCTCGCTCAACGGTCTCTATTCCGACGACGGTCCCTCCCTCGAGGACGGGAGCGGTACGGAGCACGAGAGCCCGAGGGAAGCGTGCGGGGTCTTCGGCATCTACGCCATGGGGCGCAACGTTGCCCCGGTCGTGTTCGACGGGCTGCATGCGCTCCAGCACCGTGGCCAGGAGTCGGCCGGGATGGCGGTCACAGACGGCTCCGACATGATCGTGGTAAAGGACATGGGGCTGGTGACCCAGGTCTTCAACGAGTACAAGATCGCTGGGCTGGTCGGCCACCTGGCGATCGGGCACACCCGCTACTCGACCACCGGCTCGTCGTCGTGGCACAACGCCCAGCCCATGTACCGCCAGGTGAGCGGCGACGAGTTCGCCGTGGCCCACAACGGCAACCTCACCAACGTGGCCGCGCTGGCCGCCGAGAGCGGCATGTTGCCCGGCACCGTCACCAGCGATTCTGACCTGATGGCCGAGCTCATCGCCCGCCAGCTGGAGCAGCACCAGGTGGACGGTGCGGCGTCCGGCGCGGGTGCGAGCCTCGTCGACGCCCTGGTCGCCGTGCTCCCCCGCCTGGAGGGGGCGTTCTCTTTGGTGCTGGCCGACCGCGACGAACTGGTGGGGGTGAGGGACCCCAACGGGTTCCGGCCGCTATGCCTGGGCAAGCTGGACGACGGATGGGTGCTGGCTTCGGAGACCCCGGCGCTCGACATCGCCGGAGCACACTTTGTCCGTGAGGTCGAGCCGGGTGAAGTGATCGCCATCGGTCGCAACGGCTGTCGCAGCCTTCGCCCGTGGCCGGCTTCGAAGATCCAGCCCAGGCTGTGCCTTTTCGAGTTCGTCTACCTCGCCCGGCCCGACAGCCGCCTTTATGGACAGGAGCTGCACGGGGCACGGGTACGCATGGGCGAGCTGCTGGCCGAGCAGGCCCCGGCCAATGCCGACATGGTCGTGGGCGTACCTGACTCGGGCGTCCCGGCGGCGGAGGGCTACAGCCGGCGCAGCGGTATCCCTTTCGGTCATGCGCTGGTAAAGAACCGCTACATAGGGCGGACGTTCATAAACCCCGACGCCGGCCAAAGGGCGAACAACGTCAGGCGCAAGCTGAACCCCTTGCGTGACGCCATCACCGGCAAGCGCCTCGTGGTGGTGGACGACTCGATAGTGCGCGGTACGACTACGCGCTCCATGGTGGCAATGTTCCGCGAGGCGGGAGTCCGCGAGGTGCACCTGCGGATCTCGTCACCGCCTTACCGTTGGCCCTGTTTTTATGGGCTGGATACGGGCACGCGGGCGGAGCTCGTGGCTGCCGACCTCGAAGTCGGTGAGATTTGCGACTACATAGGCGCTGACAGCCTTGCCTACCTCACCCTGGACGCCCTCGAAAAGGCGACCGGTGTCCAAGGCGCCGGCTTTTGCAATGCGTGCCTAACGGGCGATTACCCGGTAGACATCCCCGTGCATTTCTCCAAGGACATGCTCGAGGGTGGGGGCGACAGGCTCGAGGGCGGGGGCCCGGCGCCCCATCCCAGCAACGCCGGGCGCAAATGAACCTAAGCGGCAACACCACGACGGGTGCGTCGGCACCGATCACCTACGCCGCCGCCGGTGTCGACATCGATGCCGGGGAAGAAGCCGTGCGGCTCATGAAGCCGATAGTGGCCACCACCACTAGGCCGGAAGTGATAGGTGGCATCGGCAGCTTTGGTGCCCTTTTTGCCTTGCCCGAGGGCTACCGCTCCCCGGTGCTCGTGTCGTCCACGGACGGGGTGGGCACCAAGTTGACGGTGGCTCTAGAAGCCGGGCGTCTGGGCACGGTAGGGGTGGACCTGGTTGCCATGTGCGTGGACGATCTGGTCTGCCAGGGAGCGGAGCCGCTTTTTTTCCTCGATTACCAGCTCTGGGGCCACCTGGACCCCCCTGCAGTGGCCACGGTCATGGAGGGCATCGCGCAAGGTTGCCGCCAAGCGGGGTGCGCCATCGTCGGGGGGGAGCTGGCAGAGCACCCGGGCCAGCTGCCCGAGGGGGAGATGGACCTCGCCGGTTTTGCCGTTGGCATCGTCGAAAGGGACCGGCTCCTCCTGCCCACATCGCCTTCGCGGGCCCGGCCCGGCGACGTCCTCGTGGGCCTGCACTCCGAGGGGCTGCGTTCCAACGGCTTCTCGCTCGTGCGCGCCGCACTGCTCGGCAGGCAAGGCCGCAGCCTCTACGAGGAGGCGTGGCCGGGAGCGGGCCACGACCTGTCAGACGAGCTGTTGCGCCCGTCGTTGATCTACAGCCGCCTGGTCCTCGACATCTACCGGGAGCTGCAACTTCATGCGGTTGCCCACATCACGGGCGGCGGCATCCCCGGCAACGTGCCCCGGGCCTTGCCCGGTGACGTGGACGCAGTCGTCGACGAGGGAGCGTGGCCGGTGCCGCGGATCTTCGCCGAGGTGCAACAAGCGGCGGGGGTGGACAGCGACGAGATGTACCGCACCTTCAACATGGGCCTGGGGATGGTGCTGGCCCTGGACGGCGCTGACGTGCCGGCTGCGCTGGCCATGGCCGAGGGGGCAGGCTACGGCGCCAGCATCGTGGGGCGCGTCGTGGCCGGCTCCGGCCGGTGCGTGATCAGCCCCGGTTGACTTGTTTGAGAAGGCGCTCAAGCGCCGTCACGGCGGACGCGCCGTTCATGGCTACGTCCTGAACGGCCGGGAAAAAGATCTCCGCTATCTCCAGGTTGGTCTTGATCAGCTGGTTGATGACGTTGAAATCGAGGCTCTCGGAACCGCCTCGGGCGCTGGTGCGAGCGCGGGTCTCGCCGTCGGCGAAGTCCATCTCCAGGTCGCCGTAACGCAGGACGTAGTTGGCCCGGGTGCACAGCTCGGCGATGGCCATGCGGCGCTGCTCGGGGACGTTGCCCGGGAAAACCGAGTAGACCACGACCCCGAGGGAGGGCTCGTCAGCCTGGGCGAAGAAGTTCCACTGCCCGAAGGTGCCGGACACAGTGCCGGTGAGCACCCCAGGGAACCCCTCGACGGGAGCGGCTTCGATACCGTTCTCGACCAGGGCGTCTTCCAGCATGACGACGAGGAAGCCGCCTCCAGAGTTGGTGAGGCCGTCGGAGCTCGTCATGACCGGACGATCTTACCTGTGGTAGAGGGGAGCGCCAACCAGCTGCACGCGCCCCGGCACGGCCGGCTGCCCGGTGTTATCCACAGCTCGTCCACAATGGGGAAAACTTCTGGGGACAAGTTAATGCCGCTCATCGGACAAATAGGTCATTCTGTCGGGCGAAATCCAGGAGAGGGCAGCCCTCCCGCAGGCGTCCCCGGTGCCCGCAACGGCCAGCGCCGTCCGGCGAACCGCCACGCCGGTGCGGGTACGGCCACCGATGGTGCGCGCTGGCCCAGAGCGATGCGTACGGCAAGGAGCAGCGCCTCGGCTTCATCCGGCTCGGGCGCTGACGCCAGCTTTCGCAGGTGGAGCATCACGGTAGGTCGGTCATCAGAAGGGGTCGTCTATCGCAGTAGGTCGACATCACAGTAGGTCGACCATCACAGCGGTATGTTTGCGTGCTTGCGCGGCGCCGGGTCGGCGCGCTTGGAGCCGAGCTCGACCAGGGCGCGGTGGAGCCGCCGGCGCGTCGCGGCGGGCTCGATGACTTCGTCGACGTAACCGTGGGCCAGCGAGTTGGCCAGGCTCGGGTTGGCCCGGCGGTACCGCTCGACGAGCTCCGCTCGTTCCCCGACCGAGCCGTCGGTCTCGACCGGGCCGTGCAGCACGTCCACGGCGCTCTCGGCCCCCATCATGGCGAGCTCGGCCTCGGGCCACGCCAGGACGAGGTCGGTACCGAGAGACTTCGCCCCCATCACCATGTAGGCACCCCCGTACGCCTTTCGCACCACGACGGTGATCTTGGGTACAGATGCCTCGCAGTAGGCGTAGAGGAGCTTGGCACCG
>DASSZK010000292.1:0-3520 GCA_035702845.1 Acidimicrobiales bacterium | reverse complement strand
ACCCTTGCGTAGCCGTGTTGGCGTTCGCGGGCAGGACGAGGCGGGTGCCCCTGGCCCACTTGCCCACCGAGCCGGTAACGACAAGCGCCTGTTGGTGGCCCGAGGCGTCGATGTAGTTGCCGACGGCGGCACAGTACCTGGTCGATGGGCAAGACACCGAAGTAAGGGTGGCCATCGGGCTCGAGCTGGCACCCGCAGGCAGCACCACCTCTTGGCCGGTCGCCCAGTGCCCAGCCCGCTCGCCGAGCAGAACCCCTTGTTGGTTGCCCGCCAAGTCGGTGTAGTAGCCGGCAACAGCGCAGTTGCCGGCCGAGGGGCAAGACACGGAAGTAAGGGTGGCCACCGGGTAGCTGCCGGCGTCCGGCGGGAAGGCAGGTGGCGCAGGCGTGCCCCACCTGCCGTCCTTTTCGTCCAGCACGATAGGAGGGATGACGCTGGGCCCTTGAGGCTGGCCGCCCACGGCTGTGCAGTTGCCGGCCGAGGGGCACGACAGCGAGGTGAACCCGACGAGCGGACGGTAGGGATAGCTGGCGGCCTTGGGTAGGGGCGCCTCAGTGGCCGGGCTCCAGATCCCCGATGCTTCGCTCAGCAGGAGCCCTCCCGAGCCTCCCGCGTCAGAGTAAGAGGTGATGCCATAGGTGCCGGCCACGGCGCAGTCGCCCGGCGCGCCGCAAGAGACAGAGCTGAGAGTGGCACCAACAAGGTTGGCATTGGCTGGCAAAGGGGTTTGTACCACTTGCCCCCAGGCCCCGGCGGTCTCGATCAGTTCGAAGCTGTGGTCTGCGCGACTGCGATCGTTGGTGAAGGTACCGATAGCGCTGCAGTTGCCGGCCAAAGCGCAAGAGATGGCGCTGAAGCTGACTTGCGGGTCGGTCCCGGCGCCGGGGGCGAGCGCGGCCTCGATGGCTGGGGCCCAAGTGCCGGCGGTCTCGTTGAGCAACACGCCATGGTGGTGCCCGGAGCTGTCGTCATAGGACCCAACTGCGCTGCAGTTGCCCCCAGGCGAGCACGAGACGGCTTCGAGGTGGACCGCCGTGCTCGTGGGGCCCAGCACCTGGGTACCTGTGCCCCATACGCCGGCGTTCTCGTTGAAGACCAAGTCACCCCCCACGGCGGTGCAATTGCCGCGCGACGCGCACGAGACCGACCAGAGGCTGGCAGAGGGGGTCGTTCCGACCGCCGCTGCCCAGGCGCCTGAGGCCTGTGTTATGAAGAACGCTTCGGAGTGCCCGGAGCTGTCGGTGTAGTTGCCCACGGCGCTGCAGTTGCCAGGCGCAGCGCAAGAGACCGAGTTGACGTACGGGGGGAAGTACGGGTCAGTGCCGCGGTTTGAGGGTAGGGCAGCCTCGACAGCGCTGCCCCAGGCGCCCGCCGTCTCGGTGAGCAGCATCACGTCCACATGGCCGGAGCTGTCGGTGTACTCGCCGACGGCGCTGCAGTCTCCCGGGCCCGAGCAGGAGATGACGCTGGGGCCGGCGATTTGGTCTGCCGTGGCTGCGCCCGCTGGTAGTGCCAGCTCGGCAGCGCTGCCCCAGGCGCCCGCCGTCTCGGTGACGACCAGGTCGTCTGTGTTGCCCGAGCTGTCGGTGTAGTAGCCGATGGCACTGCAATAGCCCGGCGACGAACAAGAGACTGAGCTCAGCTCGGCGTATTGGCCGCGGGCGGCAGCGTTGGCGGGGAGCACGACCGCAGCCCCGGGGCCCCAGCTGCCGGAGGTCTCCGTGAGCAGCACGCCGTTGCCGTAGGTTCCGGAGCGGTTGATGTAGTAGCCGACTGCGCTGCAGTCGCCCGGGCCTGAGCACGACACCGAGGTGAGGTCCGCATTGCTGGTCTCGTAGGTAGGGCCTTGCACCGTGTGGATGGCCCAGGACGAGGACGAAGTGCCAGAGGGCTCGCCTGGGCCAAAGCGCAGCGCCGGGGCGCTCGACGCCACAGATGGCAAGGCCACGATGCCACAGCACACCAGCCCTGCAGCTATGGCCCGGGCGCCCACCCGCCATCTCGCCCTGGTGCTCAGCACGCTTGGCCGTGGTGCCCTGCGTGGCGGTGCCGGGAGCGGCTTTGTGCCATGGTCCCTCCATGTGGGTCGGTGCTAAGGGCCCTGCTCCGGACGACTTGGGCGCTCGCCGCTGGACCAGGCCCCTATTGGCACAGCCTTCGGCCCGCGGCCTCCCGAGTAGTTCCTTGACGAGCCCCAAGCGGGATGCTAGCTGCGAAGGGGCGCATGAGCACGACGCTGGCGCTGGGCACGCCCCGGCGGCCCCCTGGCCTACGGGTACGGGCAATTGAGCGCCATAAACGCCGTGGCGTTGCCACCGGCGCTCTCGCACCGTGACAGGCGCAGCCGCCCCGCGTCCGTCTTCCTCCATGAGCAGACCAACCGCGAGCGGACGATCATCAAAAAGCTGGAGGACCACGTTGCAGAGGCACGTTTTGCGGTCGTGCTGCTACCGGTGATGACGTCGGCGGTGTCGACAAAGATCACCTCCGGCCACGCGCCCGCCAGAATGTCGTATTGGAACTCGGCTTTTTATCCGGTACTCTCGGGCGCTCTCGGGTTGTCGCCCTCCATGAACCTGGCGTTGAAATCTCATCTGACCTACAAGGCGCCAAGTGGACTCGGAAGCGGGTGTGCAGGTGGGATACCGGGTCGCGAGGGCAGAGGCGACACGCCTAGAGGGCTCCGTCTACAACGTCTTCAGCGCCGGCCAGTGCTGGCACTGGTTCGACGGGCGCTCGGCCGCGAGAGAAGCGCACCGGTTGCTCCGTGCCGGCGGGACCATGCTGATCTGCCACTTCGACTGGCTGCCGCTGCCGGGCAGCGTCGCCGAGGTCGCCGAGACGGTCATCTTGCGCCACAACCCCCAATGGGGCGGGGCGGGCGGCTCGGGCATGTACCCGCAGTGGGCAGCCGACGTGGCTGGGGCGGGGTTCAGCGGGATCGAAACCTTCAGCTACGACGTCGATGTGACGTACACGCACGAGGCTTGGCGAGCCGCACCCGGGCCAGCGCCGGCGTGGCTGCTTCCTTGACGCCACAAGCGGTGCGGGACTTCGACGCGGACCATGCACGCGTGCTGGCCGAGCGCTTCCCAGACGACACCCTTCATGTGCCTCACCGGGTCTGGGCCCTGGTAGCGCGCTGGTAAAGAACGAGCCGCCATGGCAGTGGTCTCAGATCGCAGCCCCCGCGATGCGCGAGAGCAGTTCTCTGCAGTCGACGGTCTCAGCTCCGCCCACTCGAGAGAATCTCCATGGCCTGCGTCGTGATCGGAGTGGCTGACGTCGTTGTGCCTGTCGCGGTTGCAGACCAGGTTCTAATCTTTTGAACCGTGAAACTGACCAATGCACGCAGGTGCAACTAGCGTCAGCGTCCAGCGGAGCAATTGTCAAGAGTTGTGGATGAAGTTTCTGAACTAGGCGGCGACGGCCCCGGTCTCTTGGGTCTCGAGTGTGGTCCTTTGTTGTAGTTTGCCGTCGATGAACGTGGCGCCGGCCCGGACGAGAGGCACGAGCTCGG
>DASSZK010000290.1:0-10593 GCA_035702845.1 Acidimicrobiales bacterium | reverse complement strand
TAGCCGTCGGTGACGCCCCTCCAGCGGTAACTCACTTGGACAACCCCTTCGACGCCGAGCGCCGCCTGCGCTGCTGCTTCTAAACAGCTGCGCTGCAGGGGGTGTCCAAACGTCCACTGGGACGGCTCGAAAAAGGCTGGGGAACCGGACGCGTTGAGCGCCGTCCCCAGCTCGGTTCGCACAGCGGCCTCCACGTTGGAGGCAAACGCCCAAGGCTGGGCGCAGACGTCTACGACGATGTCCATGCCGGCGTAGCGCGGGGCGACCAGGTACGACTCGTAGCCGGCGAGGCGGTAGCGGTCAAGGAGTTCCACCAGCTGGACTTGGTCGGGTACGGACAAGAGGCCTCCCGCATGCTGGTCGGTCGGTTCGGCAGCCGTGAACACGGTCAACCAGCTTCCCGTCCAGCGCATATTCGTCCCCGCTCTTTGGACGCACGGCAACGTCTGGGCCGCCGCCTCATAGTCCTCTGGGCGCACCGCCCGGTACTGCACCGCCCGGAACGCATAAGGTGCTCGCCGGCGTACAAGCTCGGCCGGCTCTTCGTCGGCACCCCCCAGGGCGGGGAAGGGGTTGGTTACCGAGAGCATCACAGCTCCCAGAGACGGGTCGAAGCCGGTGACGGTCCCCGCCGCGACATTGCCTGCCGCCCCATGGGTGGTCCGGTAGGTGACGCGAAAAACCGTGCCCGCGCTCGGGCGTTGGCCGAACACGTCGTCGCCGAAACGCACCGAATCGCCGCCGTCACCGTCGTAGTCCCAGACGGGGCCCCCCGTTTGTCGTTGCGACGGGGGGCGGATGTCCCGGAACGAGACGGGGTCCACCGTGTAGCCGGGCCGATCGGGAAGGGCCGGCGCCTCGAGCAAGGAACGCCACCACTGCCATGTCACGTCCTGGCCCTCTGGGCTGGCTGCCAATTCGGTGACGACTATCTCAGGAAGAGCATCTACGGCTCCGGGTACGGGTGGGGGGCCTGGCGCCGGCGTGGTCCCGTTGCCAGCCAGCGATAACAGGTTTTGCGAACCGAGGCCGGGCGGCAACCAGGCCAGGCGGCCGCCGTTGAGGGTATGAGCGAATATGGGCGCAGTGCTCGTGCAGGTGGCGTTAGGCCCCGGGCGGGCGACGGCGGGTAAGGTGCCGAGCGGTGCGCCGGGCGCCGGTAGCACCGCGAAATCTTCTTGGTAGCGCTGGCCTTCTGTGGCCGGTAGCAGGTTCCCCGCCAGGTGGGTGCGAGGCAGGTCGTGGTCCACGCGGAGCGCTTGGGAGGCGTCCCACGTCAAGTGGGTCAACAGGGTTCCTACGAGCGGGTCGGTCTCTTCGTCCACCGAGACGAGTTGCACGACTTCGCGCGCCGGTTGGTCCAGGGGGGACAGCGCCGCCGTTTCTATGAGGAGGGCCGTCCCCGGCTTACCTGCCGCCGTGTCGCCGGTCACGAACCCGTAGCCGTGCCCAAGGACCCACATTTCGGTCGAGCCGGCGGGGAGGCACTGTTCAGAGTCGTCCCACCAATAAGGCAGGATCCGCCAGGGGTTCTCCGGGGATGCGGTGCTGGAGCGGTCCAAGGCGTTCCACCGCGGGTCCACCGCCCAGGTGGAGGTGGAGACCACGCCGCTGGTGGGGTTGGCAAGGCCTTCGCCTATTTCGAAGCTGATCGTGGTGCCATCTGCCAAGGGGGCGAAAACCACGGCACCGGAGGGCAACGGCCCGCTCTGTACGTCGACCTGCACGAGTACCTGGGCCGACATGGCCGGTGCCGGCTCGTAGTCGACCAGGCGGGCGTGGCGTACCAGCGAACGCCTCTCGGTGCAGGTGGCGAAAGCTGCCTCTGACGCCACACGGTCCTGCAGGTACGACAGCTCGTCAGCTGTGGCGGCCAGCAGTTCCATCATCACCATGCCCAGGTCGGCTTCGTCACGCTCGACCCAGCCGGGGTAAGCGAGCGTTGCGTAATCCGACAACGCCTTACGGAAGCTGTTGAAATCCTTGGCCAGGTAGTCGATGGGCGGCAGTGGCTCGTCGTCAGTTGGGCAGGTAGGGCACGCCGAGGCACAGTCCATGGTGCTCGGGCACCCTGCCTTAAAGGAGAAACGTACCCGGGAGAACCACGAGTCGAGCCCTTCGGCGGCAATGCTCAGTTCGTACTCGGAGAAATCACCTTCCGTCTGGGCGTGCAAGGTCAGCACGGGGCGTCCCTCGTCGGTTACCGACCAGTCGGCGCTTGTCACCGGCGCCACGGTCACAACGGGTACCGGGCCGGTCCCCGTGATCGTCACCGGCTGCTGTCCGACCAGCGTTACGGCCACGGTGTTCAGGAAGTGGACGCGTAGCGTCGTTTCGTCGTCACAGGGGACTTCGACCCAGTCGATGCCGTTCCACTTGGTGCTCTGGATTATGGCTGCGAGGCGGTCCATGTTCAGGCTCCCGTCCTCATCCCACCACTACCGAGACCTGCGAGGCGGCCTGCGTGTCCACAAGGACATAACTAAGCGTCACCAGCACCTGACCTTGGTCCAGGCCGCTCCCCGGCGGCGCCGTGGCGCCGGCCAGCACATCGACGTTGTGCACCGATACTTGATCCCCCAGCCACTGCTTGACCGCTTGGCGCACCTGGATACCCACATTGGCGCTAAGCGCCGCCGACTGGCCCGCAAAGAGCAGTTGGCGCAGGCCGCAGCCGAATGTCGGGAGGTTCACCCTTTCTCCCGGAGAGGTCAGCAGCAACTGGACCAACATCTGCTGTACGTGGTCGGAGTAGGGTGCCTGTGCACCGCGGTTGGCAGTGAGCCTCAGCGGGAAAGCGTAATCCGAGCGCGGCGACGGGAACCTAGGCGTGTTCACTGGCAACTCGCCTGTTGCTGGCCGGGCGACACTATCTCCAAGGGCCCTTGCGGCGCGCTCGTGGCTGCCGTGCACAACCCCATGCTTTCGGTCGACAATGCAGGCAGGCCGCTCGCAGTGCCGGCCGTGCAGGTCGAAGCCCACTGCACGCTGACGCACGGGCTCGGGGTGCCTGAGATGTTGAAGGGGCAACCGGCAACTATGAAAGCGTCCGCCGAAGTGAGCACAGGTTCCCCGCCCGCCAGGGCCGCTGTCTGCGCGGGCACCACCGTGACGGTGCCGCCGTGGGGGCACATGAGAGAGGCTTGCGCGTTTAGCAGGACACCCATTACCCGGTTACCTGCCATGCGCCGCTGTCGACGCTTACTGAGGAGGACGAAACCACTAGGTTCTGGCTACCGTTAGCCACGGTCGTACCCGAGGAGTCGAGGGTCAGGGAGTTCCCATTGGGATCCTCGGTGGTCACGGAGGGCGCCTGGTCGTCGAAGAGCATCTTGTTGCCGGCGCTGGTCACGATGCCCCTCACATGGTCCGACGCGTCAGAAGGGACCTGCGACGCCAGCCAGAAACAACCCGCCCAGATCGGGTACGAGACATCGCCACCCTCGAACTCGACCCATACTGAAGCTCCGATTTCGGGGAGCATGAAAAGACCCATCTGCGGGCCGGCGTAGGGCACGCATGGCAGGCACCACCCCGAGGCGACCTCGCCGAGCACGGCGGGCACGGATGCCTTGATCCGCATCGTACCCGGGTCGGTGTCGACGACCGTACCCCGGTACTTGCCGTAATAGCGGTGGGCGAGGCGGTCGGCCAGGTCCATCAGCAACTGGCCGTCCAGATGAGTGCTCATGGCAGGCTCGGCAAGCTCGGGGCACCATTGACGGCGCCAGCCCCGGCGCTCGCCGGTGGGTGGCCAACGGCATTGCGTACCAAGGTGAATGCCATGGAGTGCGATTCGTTGGTGATGTTGTGGCGGACCGTCCACACAACGTAATTGCCGGAGAACATCGTGCCCATGCCCTGGATGCCGACGATGTCGCCTACCCGCAGGACTGTTTTCAGCACGGCGAGGTCTGCAGTGCCTTCGGCTCGTAGCCACCAGCCGGCGTCGCGCAAGACGGCTCGAGCCAGGGCGGGAAGCTCGGTGTCGTCAGCGGCGGCGGTCAGCATCGCCGTAAAAGTCTGGGTGGAAAAAGCGGCCAACGTCTGTGCCGGGGCGCCGAGGACGGGTAGGCCGCTGTCGGAAGTGCTGGCGTCGGTGCCATCCTGGTCCGGATTTGTCAAGCTGGCCTGGCGGGCGTGGACCGAGGTGGGCCGCTCAACGTCCCAATTGAGCTCGAGAGAAGTGACGGAACGATTTTGTGGGTCGTTCAGCACGATCTGGGCAACCGGGTCGGCACCGAGGTCGGGGGCGGCAAAGTACCCAGTACGGGCGCCCGGCACTGACCGGCATGCCACGCGGCACCACTTGCCGGTGCGCCGGCCCAAGCGTCGCAGGAAGTCCCAGTCAGAAGCCCTCTGCATAAGGGTGTGGGCGCTGGGGTCGTGTACCGGCGAGTCGTCGTCGGTGTTGTGCGGGCCACTGGCGAACCCATAATTGGCGAAAATCTGGTTGGCGACGGCGCCGTCGGTCATACCTGACCACTCGTTCACCTTGTCCTCCAAGGCCATCAGCACGGAGGCATCCCGGCCCCACACCTGCACCGTCGACGAGGTGATGCCAGGTTCGGCATGGACCTTGTGCGAGAGCACGTACCCGTCAAAAATGCACTGTGCCGGCGCACTGCCGTCCGGGGTTACGGTTACCGTCACATTTGAGAACGGGCCGATCGTGGGATCACTCACCCAAGTTAGATCCCCATTGCTTTCGGCGATCGGGAGCGTAAAAGCTATTGCTCCGGGAAGGTCGGCGTTTTCTTCTATCTCCAGCGCGGCCAGCTGGTCGTAGAAGCTCTTGTGCACGGGGGTGCCGTTGAGGCAGACCTGGTAGCTCGACATCAGGGCCCGGTCCTCTGCGCCGGTGGCACCGCTATGTAGGGTCGCGCCGCCAGGGACGCAGGGACGACGGTGCCGTTTGCGTCGCACAAGGCCCAGAAGGCTGTGGCGTCCGCCAGGTACTGGTAGGCAATGAGGTCGAGGCGGTCGCCGTCGCTCAGCGCGTGCCAGCCCAGCACCGATGAGCTCGCTGCCATGGCTGGCCGCGCAACTGTCACCTGGCGCCCGTCCGGTGCCGTCACCTGGTACGTGCTGGTCCGCAAGTAGCGGCTACCCGGGAAGAACATCGTCGCAGGCTCTCATTCTTGTACCTCTCATAACGGGACTACCCCGGCGACGGTCATAACGGGAGCATCCCGACGACGGACTGGGCGGCATTCGCCAGGTTGGCTATCGCACCCGCCTGGCGGACGCCCAGGGTGTACTCGTAACACGCCCTGGCGAGCGGGGCGAGCGTGTCGCTGTCATGGGCAAGTTCGTCCGGGGTCATCACCCGCAGCCCGAGCTCCGCCTCTGCGTGCACGGGGTTCAAGGCGGCGTCATAGAGCCGTTCGGTAATTGTGAGCTCTGTAACCCTTACGGGCAGGATCCGCAGTGGCCCCCAGACGAACAAGCACGTTGGTATGTAGTTGGCGGGGACCTGGCTGCTCGGCGCTGTGCCGCCTCCGAGCGAGCTGACCGCGGCAGTAACCGCACCCAACAACGCCCCGCCGGCGGCTTGTGACGGGTACAGCAACATCTCGAGGGCAGACAACCGGGAGTAGACGCCACTGACCTCTGCCAACCCGGCCGTGGGCTCGCCGTCGGCGATCGTGTCGTTGCTGTCCATGGAGATGGTAAATCTAAAGGACTCGCCCGGAGAACCTTGGACCGCCAGGGGATTGCTCTTCGCCTCATTCGGCCCGGGCGGGGCCTGCTCGGGCTGCTGCCATGAGTGGGTCATGGTCTCGGGGTTGTACTGGAAGATGATCACGTTGGGGACTGGGACGAGCCCGGTGGGGACCAGCTCCACCAGTGCCCCGCGCAGGTACATGCCAGGCATCAGGCCCCCCTCATAAGCAAGGCATCGGCCAGCGCACTGCGGGCAATGCGCGCCGCCAGTTCCTCTAGTGGTTCCCCGTGACGCGCTCTCACTGTGCTGCGGCGACCAGGGAGCGTGGCCCCTTCCCTGAGAGCATCGCGCCCCCCTGCGGCGAAATACCCGGCGGCGCTCAGCTCGCCAAACTGGCGTCCCAGCTCCGAACACACGATCTCGCCCAACTGCCGCGCCGATTGCTCGCTCATGCCGGGGGCCTCGATGACAAGCCTGTCTATCGCGACCCTGTTCGAGCCGGCACCGCTCGAGCCGGCACCGCTCGAGCCGGCACTGGGATGCCCGGTCACAGTTGGCCCCGCGGGCGCAGGAGCAGCCCGTGCTTGGCCAGCTCCCGGCGAGCCGCTTCGACCACATCGTCCTGGGTGACGGCGTCCCCGCGCCCCCGGGCCAAAAAGGCGGCGTTGAGAGCCGTGACTTTTATCTGCGCCGGCGACAGTTCGAGGTTGTCGCCAAGCCAGCGGTAGTCGAGCCCGATGCTCAACGCACTGCCGTCAGGGGCGTCGGGGGGCAGGGCGCTGCTCCAAAGACGTGTGCGCTCGGCGGGCGTTGGAGAGCGGAAGTCCACCACTAAGCGGAGCCGGCGCATGAAAGCCGGATCAAGGTCTGCCTTGCGGTTTGTAGCCAGGACCGTGACGCCGTCAAAGGATTCCACGCGAGCCAAGAGATAGTCGATCTCAATATTGGCGAAGCGGTCGTGGGCGTCACGGACCTTGGTCCTCTGACCGAACAGGGCATCGGCCTCGTCGAAGAACAGGACGCAGTTCGCACGTTCCGTCTCGTCGAACAGCCGGGCCAGGCGCTTTTCAGTTTCGCCGATGTACTTGTCGACCACCTGGGCCAGGTCTACGCGGTAGATGTACATCCCTAGCGACCGGGCGAGGATCTGGGCGGCCATGGTCTTTCCGGTGCCGCTCGGGCCGGCGAAGAGGGCCGCCGTGCCGGCGCTGGCGGGCGTAAGGCGGCGAAGGCCCCAGTCCTCCAGGACGTCGGGCCCGAGACGTACCTGGTCCTCGAGCTGGTGCAGCTGGAGCTCTATGTCTGGCGCGACCGCCAGGTCCTCCCACCCGTACGGGCACGACAGCGGGCTGGCGAGCGAACCGGGCAACGAGGCGAGTTGCCTGCGGCACGCGGCGGTGACGGCATGGTCGCCGAGAGGTTTGGCCGTGGCGGCGGCGAGGATTTCGCCCGGCAGCAGCGACCATTGCCGCACCATGGCCGGCACTGGGGCACCGGGGCAAAAATGTTGCCACAGGCGGCCGCGTTGGGCCCGGGTGGGCAAAGGGAGCACGAAACTGATGCGGGCCACAGGAGCCGACCCCGGCAATCCTGCGCCCGAGGGGGCACCCTGGCCGGCGCTGGTCCGAGCGATCAGGGTCAAGGCACCGGGGCGGTCGTCGAAGCAGGGCTCGTCGATGGGGCCCGCCGTGTGCGCTTGGGGAGTTGCGACGTCTGCGATCACGCAGGCCCCGGAGAGCACCCCGGAGCGAAGAGCGCGTGACCGGTCGTCGTTCATGCTGCAGTGCACGCTTTGGCGGCCCAACGTTTGCGCAACCTGACCGAGAAGGTGGCGGCGTCCTGAGCCTGGTGGCCCGACTACTTCCATTACCAGCGGTGGCCTCTGCGGAGCGCGGGCCGCAGCCACCATCTCGTCAAGTAATTGGGGATAGAGGCATTCGTCGGGGCCGTTACCTATGAAGGTCGAACCCTGAACATCCGTGCCTTCGGCGAGTGTGGAACGTCGCCGTGCGCTCTGGTCGAGCCAAAAGGCCCACCAGTCGTGCGCCCCGGCCATGAAGGCGCACACGTCGGGTTGGGCGGCCCACGCTGCCGTGGCTCGCCAATCTCCGGCCGGCAAAGGCGAGGCCAGTCCCAACCGCGCCAGGGCTCCCGAGGGAGTCGGCCAGTGCCCGGGTGGCCAGCCCCATAGGTTGCCGGCGGCGGCCGGCGTGGCGTCGGCCGGGCCCGGCTCATCTTCGATGTAGGCGAGCGCACGCCCGAGCCCTGGGCGAAGCGCGATGGCGCAAAGCAACCCGAGGAACTGAGCTTCCAGATCGCTCAACCCCAGATCCTCGGTGAGCCGGCGGGTGCGTGGGTCGGCTAGGAAAGCCGCATTTGTTTGCGGTGCAACGGCGTCGGCCGGTGGCGCGCTGACAAGAGCTGAGACCGAATCGTGAACGGTAAGAGGGCGCCCCAGTGCCGACCAGAGCGCCTGCACCCGCTCGACGCGCTGTGCTATTGCGTCCAGGACCGCGTCGAACCAGGGCAACTTTTCGGGCCCGCTGCCACACTCGTCCGGGTAAAGGGGCTCATCGCGGCCCAAGCCGATATCGGCCATCGTCATGGCACCACCGCCCACAGCGCGGGATCAGCTTCGACCCCGTTGACCCTGAGCCGCAAGGCGTGGTGGCCCGGGGGAAGGGTGCTCGGGGCCTTGAACTTAAGGGTCGTGCCTGTTAACGACCACTGGCCCGGCGAGAGGAGACCGGACGCCTTGTGGCTCAGCGCCACAGTCCCGAGCCGAACTTGCGCGCCTGTCACCGGCACATTGTTGACTTGACAACTGTACATACCGGCGGGCGTGGCGCTCAGGAGTGGCCCTCCGGCGGGGGAGATCCACGGAGCTATCCCCAATGGCACGGCGCTAGAGCGCCAGGCCGGTTCGCTAGGGCTACCAGCACGGATCTGGTAATAACCCGGAGGGGGGCACAATGGGGGCGACCCTAAGTTTGCCGGCGCTTGGATCCTGACGTCCTCCCCGCCTACCGGCACGGAGGTGTACGGCGGAGCAATCGGGACCGTCCAGCTCCCGGTTATGTCCGTCTCGCTCAGCGCGGTGCCGTCGGGGCCCAGTTCCTCAAGGAAAAGCAAGTCTCCGGGTGCAAAACCGGATGCGCGCACGTCGGCTACGGGGCCGGCACCGCCCAGCGCGGGGGAAAGTGTTGCAGGCGTCATTACATAGGAGGCCGGCCCGCTCGGCGAGTTATAAGTAACAACCCGTGAGGTGCCTATCAGCTCAGGCAGGGCGCTGGCGCCAGGGGCAAGGTCGCTTACGTCCTGCGCCGGGCTCGCTGTCACGGTCATGCTGAGCACCTCGGGTGCGTCGGCCGGTGGCTGTTCGGGGGTCAGGAAGACGACGCTGACCCGGTAGACGGCCGTTGCGCGCATCGGTGTGCTCAGGCCTTGCCAGAGCCGGCACAGCTCGTCCCACGTCGGGTGCTCCATCGTGACGGTGACCTCCGAAGGTCCCGTGCGGAAAGGCGGTGAAGCGCTCAGGGCCACGATCGCATTGTCGTGAAGGGCCTTCAAGGCCACTCCGAGCACCTGTTGCTCGTTCACGTGGCTGCTTTGCGACCGGGCCGAGACGAGGTAAAAAAGGTCGTAGCAGGCGGGTTGGTACTGGAGGGGGGGCAGCGGCCCAGCTTGGCCGGCCGCTGACCAGAAGGCATTTTTTTGGTACGTGTCCTCTCCCAAGTGGAAAAGGAACACATTCAGGTCCGTATCCGCATTGAGCTGGGTCTGCTCCGGGCTCTGGGAAGTGATGCCCACGCTGAAGCTGGGCGGCCCGCCGCCCCAGATAGGGCTGGCCTGCAAGGCATCGGTCATCAGCTGGACCAGGCGGTCGGTAACTACAGACAGGTCGTACATCGGATCAGGCCTGGCGCAGCCCGAACGGGTACTGTCGTGCGCTGAGGGGTGACCTGGTGGCACCGCTGCTCGCTGGCCGCGGCCGCGTGCCGGTGGCTTGCGCCGGGGGTGGGCTCGAGGCAACGGGGAGGATGCGTACCTCGACGGTCCCGATATTGAGCGAAATGCCTGCCACGGGGGCCGTGGCCACCTGCCCCGTGCTGGCTCCTGCGACCGGCAGTTGGGGCCGCGGCACCAGCCCCGGCGGAGCACCGTCCTGAAGGCTGCCGGCGCGAGGGCGTACATCCTGCTCTGTGACCTCACCCCGGCGCCCGGCTGCGTCCAGGACGTAGCTTTCTGCGTGACCGCTCAGTTTTCCTGCTCCCGCTTGCCCCTTTGGCACTCCTTCCTCGCTGCCCACTGGCTGGGCATCGCTGGCGGCCTCTGCCGCTCCCGAGGAACCTGCGCCAAGAGGCCCGTTCATGGAAAAGCGTGCAGCATTGGGCACTGCCACGGCAGAATGTGCGGCCATCGTATGTGCGGCCAGCGAACTGAGAGCGGCCAACGCAGGCATGGCGCTTGTTGGCGAGGGACTAGCCGAGGGGATCACGGCACTGCTTCGAGCTTGGCCATGCCCGGAGCTCAGCCCTTCTTCGGGCGAGCCACCGGGCTGATGCCCGGTTTGGCCAGGCGAGAACGGGGGACCGCTGGGCGCGGGGTAGGCAAGATCGGTGGGAGCGCCCGCTCCTGCGCCTACCGGACCGGTAAGTGCGCCCGGCGTGGCCGGCCAACCCGAGCTCCCGATGGGCGGGGTTTCCGATCTGCCCGCGAACGATGTGAACCCGCCGGCCCCAACATCGGCGGCCGGCGCCTCCCAGTCGACCCGCGGCGGAGGTGAGAGCCTGCCTTTGCCGCTCATGGCTTGAGCCGACCGAGGCGACGACTGCGGAGAGATCCCCAGGTTGTCTATGTAGTGTGCCGCCCCGTCACTTCTGTTCGCGGCGCCTTTAGTCGTGCCGCTCCTGGTTGCGGGACTT
>DASSZK010000202.1:0-4976 GCA_035702845.1 Acidimicrobiales bacterium | reverse complement strand
CAGGCTTCTTCTGGTGCCACCCCGGGCCCGGTCGGTTATGGCTGGAGCTACAACCTCGGCATGTCATTGGCCCAAGACCCGGCAACCGGCGACGTGACGCTCCACCAAGAGGACGGCAGCGAGGTCAGCTTCTCTCCATATGTGGCGGGCGCCTCGCCGTCTTGGTGCTCGGCCGGCTTCAACTACTGTTCCGACGCCCCACGGGTCTTGGCCACCTTGGAGCAGAACGCCGACGGTTCATGGACGCTCACCCGCCATGTAGGCGGTGCCAAGGACACCTTTGATTTCAGTTCGTCCGGTGTGCTTGTCTCCGAAGCGGACCAGGCCGGCGACCAGATCGTCTCCTCGGCAACAGCCCCGGGCGCCGGGGCTTGCCCGGCCACTGCCAGCGCCTGCACCACGTGGACCTCTTCGGCTTCGGGGCGCTCGCTGACCCTGGCCTTCGACGCCGCCGGGCAGTTGACTTCTGTCTCTGACGAGGCGGGCAATACCGTCAGCTACTGCTACTACGGCCAGGCCTGTGCCAATGGGGCAAGCTCTGGTGGGCCGGAGGACCTTTACTCGGCAGCCGTTCCCGGCACCGGAACCACGACTTATAGCTACGCCAGCTCCAACACCAACCCGGCATTGGCCCACGACATAACCTCCGAGAGCCTCCCGGGCGGAGCGAGCGTCACCAACACCTTCGACGCCTCCGGCCGCGTCACCTCCCAGGCCGCCCCCACCGACGTGGTGAGCCTGGCCTACCAGGGCGACAACCAAAGCGTCCCCGGCGGCACCACCACGGTGTCCACCTGGCCCTCTGGGACCGTAGGCAAAGGCACGGCTCAAGTGGCCCAGTACAGCTTCTCCTCTGGCGCCCTGGTGGCGCAGACAACGGCTTATGGCACGCCGGACGCCGCCACCTCCTACTTCGACCTCGACCCTAACGCCGTGGATCCCGTCCACGTCCAAGATCCCAATGGCAACGTCAGTTCCGAGGCCCTGGCGCCGGCATCTGATGGCCCTATGGCAATAGGCAATGTCATCTCTACGACCGACGCCTTGGGCAACACGACCCAGAGCGAGTACAACGCGGACAACCAGCCTTGGTGCTCGGTAGGCGCGGGCGAGTACCTGGCCGGTGTGCGCTGCCCGGGCAGTCAGCCAAGCGCACCCCCGGCGCCGGGGGCAGCCGACCCGTGGGCCGGCGCCACGATCAGCTTCTACGACGCCCAGGACAACCTGGTGGCCTCAACAGACCCCCTCGGTCGCACGACGACGTACTCCTACACGCCAAGCGGGCTTTCTGTCCCTGCGGGGCTCCAGTACTGCTCGGTGGCACCGGTGAGCTACGCGGCAGGCGTCACCTGCCCCGCCTACGGCGCACCAGCGGTAGCGGGCACCACCAGCTCCACGTTCGACGCTGCCGGCGACGTCACCTCGACCACAGATCCTGACGGGGCGACGACCACGACGGCCTATACCGACCCCGCCCACCCTGGCCTTCCCACGGTGACAATGAGCCCCGACGGCGACGTCACGACGGAGGTCTATAACAGCGCCGGACAGGTGACCTCGTCGACGCTGAGCTTCGGTTCCTACAAAGCCACGACGCTTTATGCCTACGACAGCGCTGGGCGCCTCTATTGCACCGTTGCGCCCCAACAAGTAGCCCAAGGCATCACCTGCCCGAGCACCCCGCCGTCTGCTTCGTCCCCGCCGGCCGGCGTGAGCTCGACCTTCTACGACACCTCAGGCAACGTGGTCCAGACGACCGGGCCCAACGGGGGTACGAGCGTCAGTGCTTATGACGCCGCCGGACGAGTGTGGTGCTCGGTGGCGCCCCCCGCCTACGAAAAGGGCGTGCGCTGCCCGGCAACCGAGCCCGCCACAGCACCCAGTGCAGGTAAGGGCCCCTACCTCGGTGCCACCATCACCACCTACAACTCGTCAGGCCAGATGGCGGCGGTGACAAGCCCGCTCGGGGCCGTCACGAGCTCTACCTATGACGCCGCCGGCAACTTGGTCAGCCAGACGGTGAGCACCTCCGAGGCCAATGTGCCGGCGGTGACGACGAGCTACACCTACGACGCCGACGGTCAACAGGTTTCCGAGACCGTGGCCCCAGGCTCTGCTCGAGCCGCCACCACGCTTAGTTATTACGACCCGGACGGGAATGTCTATTGCAGCGTCTCTGCGGATGCCTATGCGGCAGCGGACTTCTCCTGCCCCACTTGGCAGGCCTCCTGGGTAAGCGCACCCCCGGCCGTCGGCTCGCTTTACTCGGCCACCCCGAGCGCGTCCCAGGCCGACAACGTCACCACCAATTTCTACGACGCCGACGGGGAGCTGTTGCAGTCCACCTCTCCTGACAAAGGCACCTCCATCTCGGTCTATGACGCCAACGGCGAGACGGTCTGCGCCGAGACACCCTCTGACATGGTGAGCACTCTGGCGAGCCAACCGGGCGCCTCGTACCCCTACGGCTGCCCATCGGCACCTCTGGCTACCCCGCCAGCCACCGGGAGCAACCCGGGTTATGAGACGACCATCTATGACGCCGCCGGCCACGTCCTCTCGTCCACCGACGCCGCCGGTGACACGACGAGCTACACCTACGACAACCAAGGCCAGGTGCTCACCACCACCGGCCCGTCCGGGCAGGTGACCACCAACTGCTATTACTGGCAGGTGAGCGAGTGCGCCGCCGGCGCTCCCGCCGGTGGCGGGGACGCAAGTGCCCTTTACTCGACGACCATGCCGCCGGGGGCCTCGTCGCCCCAAGGCGCCACCGTCAGCTACACCTACCTGCCCGGTGGGGCCGCCTCCACCACGACGAACGCTGCCGGCACGCAAAGCGACAGCTACGACACCGTTGGCCAATTGAGCTCGGTCAGCTATTCGTCGCCGGCCCCGGGCTACTCGCCTTCGGCTCCTGTCAGCTATTCCTACGACAGCGCCGGGCAAAAAACGTCAATGACCGACGGCACGGGCACCACAACCTATAGCTACGACACAGCCGGCGACCTGGTGTCCGAGTCGTTTACCCCGACGGCTCCGGCGTGCTACGTGTGCGTGGTCGGCCAAGGCGCCACCGTGTCCGGCGCCGACAGTTCGTCGCTCTCGGTGGGCGGCCCGATGGCCGTCAGCTCCTCATCGCCAGCCTCGGTCGTGGCCTCAGGCACGGCCAAGATCTCGGCCGCCCCCCTCGAACTTGCCGGGGGCAGTTCCAGCGCTGCGAACGGCGCCATCACCGGGGCCACCACGTCGGTGGTGCCGGTCCCCGGCAACGTCATACCGCTATTGCCGGCACCTGTGCTTACCGGTACGGCGCAGAGCATCTCGCTCAGCGGAGCCTCGGTTGCGGAGGCCAACCCTGGCGTATATTCCTCGCTGGCCTTGAAAGGCACTTCGAGCCTGCACCTGGCGCCTGGGACCTATGTGGTCACCGGTGGCATCTCGGTGAGCGGCAATGCCCAACTGGCCGGCACAGGCGTAGCCATATACCTGGCCTGCGCCTCCTACCCTTCTCCGTGCGCCAGCGCCGGGACGCCAGGCGCGTCGGTCTCGGTGAGCGGCAACGCCACGCTCGCCCTGTCGGGCATGGGCGTCGGGCGGGCAAGCGACGTCGCCATATATGCCGACGCTGCCAACAACGGCGGTATTTCGGTGACGGGCTCGGGCGTGGCCAACCTCGCCGGCTCGCTCGACCTCCCCTCCGGTGCGCTGTCCGCCTCTGGCAACGCCAGCATCTCGGTCAGCTCGGCCATTGTGGCCGTCTCATCGCTTAGCACCGCCGGCTCGTCCGATGTCGTCGTGGACAGCCAGAGCGCACCAAGCCTCACCGGGACCACGACCTCTTATAGCTATTACAGCACCGGCCAGCTGGCAAGCGAGACCTACCCCTACGCGCCAAACGGCGCAGGGGGCGCCGTCACCTACGGCTATGACGCCCGAGGCGAGCTTTCGTCGCAGACCGACTGGGCCGGTCGCACCATCGCTTACAGCTACGACGCCGACGGCAACCTGGTGTCGACCTCTTACCCTAACGGCGTGAACGTGGCGAACACCTACGACCGGGGCGACGCCATGACCGGTTTGTCGGCAACTTCCGGCGGGGGCTCGCTCGCCGGCGCCAAATACAGCTTGGACAGCGCCGAACAGCTCACCAACCAGACTGACAGCGGCGCCCTAGCCGCCTCGGGCCAGCCCTCGACGTCATATTCCTACGACTCCGCCGACCGCCTTGGCTCGGTCACACAAACAAGCACCTCCAAGGTCTCCTACGACCCCTCAGGCGACCCGGTGGGCCTGGCGGATGGCACCACTCAAGTCTTCGACAAGGCATCAGAGCTTCTTTCGTCCACCAACGCCAAGGGCACATCGACGGTGTACTCCTACACCAGCGTCGGTGAAAGAGCGTCCTACAGTGCGGGTAACGGTGCGTATGCCAATTACGGCTACGACCAGGCCGGCCAGATGACCTCGGCCGCCCTGGCAGCACCTGGTGGGACTTACCCCGCCGCAGTTCTCGCTGACGGCCCGGTCGCCTACTGGCGCCTGGACGACCCTGCCGGTTCTTCTGTTGCCACCGATGCGACCGGGGCCGGGCATAACCTCGGCGTCGTGGGCAACGTCGGCTTGGGGAGCACAGGGGCACTGGCCGGGGACAAGGCCACCTCGGCAACACTTGGTGCCGGCTCTTACCTGACCGGCACGGCCTCCACCTTGCCCGACTTTTCTGGCAAGTCCGCCTTTAGCATCGAAGGGTGGCTTAGCCCGTCGGTCACCGACGGCTCACAACGAGCCGTCGTGTCCAAGTTCGACGCCACGGGCTCGGGCTACGAGCTGTTCGTCACCGCGGGCCAGGTGGGCCTGGAGCGCTGCGCCAGCGGGGCATGCAGCACTGTCGTGGCGCACGCAGCCCTGCCGGTACCGGGCTTTACCTACGTGGCGGCCACCTATGACGGCAAGGTCATGCGCATCTACGAGGA
>DASSZK010000188.1:0-9769 GCA_035702845.1 Acidimicrobiales bacterium | reverse complement strand
GCTGGCCCGCTTGGGCTTTCTGGGTGCAGTGGCAGGCGCCGCCGGCGTCGAGGCGTGGCGTGGGACGACTGCATTTGCGTTTGCCGGGGGATTGGCGCTTTACGTTGCCGGGCTCGACCTCTTAGAACCCGTCGCTCAGACCATCGACCGCCCGACACTTTTGGAGAGCTATCCCGTCGAGACTGGCACCGTCCTGTTGGGGCTCCTTATTGCGCCAGCCGTGGCGATGCTGGCTGTGGGCGCCGTAGGAGCGGCGACCGCGGTGTGCTTTACGGGTTTTGCCCCTAGAGCCGTTCTGATAGCTGGCATCACGCTTATCCCGGCGTCGTTCGCGGGACTTGCCGGCGCGGTAGTCAGTACGGTCCAAGGGGCGCCGGAGCTCTTCGACGAGCGGGACCTGCTGCTGCCCCCTGAAGCGGTGGGCGTGAAGATTTACCTCATGACGTTATTGCCTCCGCTGATATCTTCTACTGGCGTGATGGGGGTTGCGGTGGCGCGGGCCACACCAGGGTTGCCGGCGCTTGGTAACGCCGTGGCGGGCGTGGTTGCGCTCGTCTTCGTAGCCGCCGTCTGTATATGGGTGCGCTACGGTTATCGCGGTGACGGCCGTCGTTCATTGCCAGTTGGGGGCGCCCCGAGGTTACGGGCCCTGCTGCGGCAATTGATGGTTGTGGTCCGGACGCGTGCCAGACCGAGCTGAAATGTCTCCGGGTACTGAGACCACGTTGAAAACGGTCGCTCTTTCGAAGTCTTACGGCGGCAATGTCGCCATTGAACCGCTGGACATTTCCGTGGCCGCCGGTCAGGTTGTCGCGCTCGTGGGCCGCAACGGCTCCGGCAAGACGACGTTGATCAAAATGGCGGCCGGTCTCCTTGAGCCAACCAGCGGGATGCTGACCGTACAGGGCGAAGCCACCGGTTCGCTGGCTGCTCGGGCCTTGGTCTCATATCTGCCAGACGAACCGGTGCTTTATGACGACCTCTCCGTTATGGAGCACATAGAGGTGACATGCCGCCTCCATGGTTGCGAGCGATGGGAAGAGAGCGCGGCCACCTTGCTCGAAGTTCTTGGGCTTTGTGGGCGAGCCAATGACCTGCCTTCTCGCTTCTCTCGGGGGATGCGCCAAAAGACCTCGGTCCTTCTCGGGCTCGTGCGGCCCTTTGCCCTGCTCCTCGTCGACGAGCCGTTCGTCGGTTTGGACCCAGGCGGGCGAGCGGCCTTCGTCAAGTTGATAAAGGAGGCCGCCTGGCGTGGAGCCAGTGTCGTCGTGGCCACCCACGAGCTCGACTACGCTGCGACTGCCGACCGCTGCGTGGCGTTGCGTGACGGCGTGGTCGTCTACGACGGGGCGCCGGCGATGGAAGATCTCCAGGGTCTCGACGAGCTGAGATAGGCACTTGGGTGCCCTGGTGGCACGAGGGCGCACCGCCTTTAGCTCCGGCGCACCGAGCAGGTGCTTGCTGACCGCTTGGCGCTGGCTCATCGAAAGCTCCGTGGCTTATGCGTAACACCAGCGGGACCGGGGATGAGGGCCCTCACCCAAGCGGAGGTTTTCGGTTGAGGCAACGTAGAGGGGCTACGAGGAGGTTTCTGATGAGCCAATGCGTGCGGCTCGCAGTTTCAGAGCGCTAATTAGACTTCCTGCCTGCGATGGGAGATCTGAGGGCTGGGCAGGTTGAAGAGGAATTGGGCTCCAGTCAAGTCGGGGTAGTTGCAGCGGTCCTTAGCAATCCTGCGGTGGATCTGCTCTTCTTGCCCGGCGAGCCGCCCCGGTATGGGACGTTCGCCGTGTACATCCCGATAGCAAAGCCCGGTCTGCTTGCGGCGCAGCGGCAGAGTGGCCGCTTCGGCCGCACGATGTCGGTCGCTCGAGTGCCTGAACCCCCGGACGGCGCGTATTTCGGCGGGGCGGTCCAGATCGTGGCGCCGGCCCCCCGGGCTGTCCGCAGGCTGGACGTTCCCGCTCACGACGTCGCCATGGCCGATGCACTGGCGTGGCTTACGGATCTTGATGAGCCATGGAGGTCCCGGCCGTCCATCGCGGCGTGGAGCGCAGCGGTGGTGGCAGGACTGGGTCTGCTGGCACGGGGCCGGCTCTTTCCCGCCGTGACCCCGGATGGGTGGGACGCCTGGCGCGCCGGCCCTTTCGACCCCGAGGACCACCGCCTGCTTGAGCGGGTCGCCGCGTCGCTACCGCCCGCCGCTCATTGCCTCCCCGCCGGGGTGGGCTCGCCTCTACGTGTGATGTCGCCCCAGTTCGCAGTGCGGGCGCTGTGGGACGCCATGGCCGATTTCCTCGTCCGGACCCCAGCGGCGCCGTCCGTGGCCGGCGGGGAGCTCTTCGCGTCGGAGACGGTGAGCGACGCTGGCCGCCTGGCAGCTTGGCTTGCCGAGAGCGGTCGGCACCCCGAAGGTAGTGCCCGCTTAGGTTTGCGAGTCGTTTTGGATGGGTCAGCCCGCCCGCCTGGGGACGGCACCGAAGAGCCGGACGACGACGAGGGTGCCGACAGAGAACCCACCCCTGTCGCAGTGGTGCAGATGACCTCGACGCGCGATCCGAGCCTCGTTGTGGACGCCGGCGATCTCCTGGCGATGCCGGCGTCCGTGGCGTCACGCCTCGATCCCGACGCTGAGACCAACCTATTGCTGGGACTGCGTCGAGGCTCTCGGCTTTGGGCGCCCCTCGGAAGGCTCCTGTCCGAGAGAGTTCCTGCTTCGCTGGCTATGTCCGACGAGGAGGTTGAACAACTTCTCGTTGATGGCGGCGAAGCCTTGCGCTCGGCCGGGATCGACGTTCTGTGGCCTTCGTCACTTTTGTTCGAGGGACTGAGCCTGCAGGCGGTGCTGTCGGCGCCACCCGACGACGGAGCTGGTGTTTTTTCGCTCGCACAGATGGTGAGCTTCGACTGGCGGGTGACGATCGCCGGCGAAGCGCTTACTGGCGAGGAGATCGAGCAGCTGGCCGAGGCCAAGAGGACGATCGTGCGGCTGCGAGGCAAGTGGGCCCACGTCGACCCGGCACTCATTGCGCGAGCTCGCCAGCGGCGAGAGCGGATGATGTCGGCCTTGGAGGCGCTGGCAGCCATTATGGCCGGCCAACTGGTAGTCGACGGTGAGACCGTGCCTGTCTTGGCCGAGGGGGCTCTCGCCTCGTTGGTCGAACGGGTACGAGCCGCCGCGGAAGGCGGCACGACGGCTTTCGTGACGCCGCGCGGGTTCGTTGGCGAACTGCGCCCTTACCAAGAGCGAGGCGTGGCCTGGCTCCATCAGATGTGCGAGCTCGGCCTCGGGGCCTGCCTGGCCGATGACATGGGGCTCGGCAAGACCGTCCAGGTCATAGGCCTACACCTGTTGCGCCAGGCCCGTCCCGATCGCCCGCCTGGCCGTCCCGTGAAGGGCCGTTCCGAGCAACGGGCGAAGACCGCGCAGCCGCCTGGAGGCGAGAGCACGACGCTTATTATCTGCCCAACATCGCTCCTCGGCAACTGGGCTAGAGAGTTCAACCGCTTCGCGCCTGGCGTAACGGTACGCCGCTTCTACGGACCAGAGCGAACCCTTGACGGGCTGCGCAGCGCAGACGTGGTGCTGACCACCTACGGGGTGGCGCGCCGAGACCGGGACATGCTGCGAGAGCGCCGCTTCTCTCTGGTGGTGGCTGACGAGGCTCAACACGCCAAGAACCCGTACTCGGACACGGCACGGGCGATCCGCTCCATTGGCGGGACCAACCGGGTGGCCCTCACTGGCACGCCGGTCGAGAACCGGCTAAGTGAACTGTGGTCGATACTGGACTGGACCACCCCCGGGCTCCTCGGTCCCCTGGAGCGGTTCCGCCAGCAGGTTGCCATCCCGGTCGAACGGCGCCGGGACCCCGAGGTGACCGAGCGCCTCGCCCGGACGGTGCGCCCGTTCCTCCTGCGCCGCAAGAAGACTGATCCGGCTATCGCCCCGGACCTGCCGGCGCGCATCATGACCGACCGGGTGGTGAGCCTCACGGAGGAGCAAGTGACCCTGTATGAGGCCGAGGTGCGTGAGGCGCTCGAAGCCATCCGAGCCAAGAAAGGGATCCAACGTCAGGGGCTTGTCTTCCGCTTGATGACTGCGCTCAAACAGATCTGCAACCATCCCGCCCAGTACCTGCACCAGGCCGGTCCGGTGGCAGGGCGCTCGGGGAAGCTGGCCGCCTTGGAGGAGATCCTCGGGATCGTGCTGGAGGAGGGGGATTCGGCGCTTGTCTTCTCTCAGTACGTCGAGATGGGCGCGCTGATAGAAGCTCGGCTGGGCCAGCTCGGCATACGCACCGCCTTCCTGCACGGTTCGCTCTCGGCCCGCCGTCGAGACGAACTGGTGACGGAGTTCCAGTCCGGTGCGGTGCCCGTCTTCCTGCTGTCGCTCAAGGCCGGCGGCGTGGGGCTGAACCTCACGCGGGCCAGCCATGTCATCCACTACGACCGGTGGTGGAACCCGGCTGTGGAGGACCAGGCCACTGACCGTGCTCACCGCATCGGCCAGGACCGCCTGGTGCAGGTCCACCGCCTGGTCGCCGAAGGCACCCTCGAAGACCGGATCGCCGAGCTGCTGGACAAAAAGCGGGACCTGGCGGAAGCCGTGATCGGCGGTGGTGAGGCGTGGATCGCCGAGCTTTCCGATGACGAGCTCGCCGACCTGGTGAAGCTGGGGGCAACGTGAGCCGGCGCCTGTTCGGGGCGACGTGGTGGGGCCGCCAGTGGGTGGAGGCGCTCGAGCAGCGGGCCAGCCTGGATCCCAACCGCTTGCCTCGCGGCCGCAGCTACGCCCGTGCCGGCGCAGTTGGCGAACTAGTCGTGACGCCCGGCGAGGTATCGGCACCGGTGCATGGCTCGCGCCGTACCCCGTACCAGGTGCACGTACGCGTACGGCAGTTCTCGCCCGACGAGTGGGCAGCCGTAATGGATGCCCTTGCCGAGCGTTTGGGCCATGCCGCTGCCCTGCTCGAAGGAGAGCTGCTTCCTGAAGTGGCCGGCGATGTCCGCGCCGTCGGGCTTGATCTGCTGCCTGGCGCCGGGCAGGTGCAGCCGCGATGCTCCTGCCCGGACTGGGCAGATCCCTGCAAGCACTCCGCGGCTGTTTGCTATCTGGTCGCAGACGAACTGGACCGCGACCCGTTCGTTTTGTTCCTGCTGCGTGGCAAGAGCCGGGAGGAGCTGCTCTCCGGTGTACGCCGTCGGCGCTCCCTGGGAGCCACCGGCTCACAGGTTACGGCCGACCTCGGCACCTCCCTCGACAGCGGTTGGGAACAAGACGCCGGGATCCCGGCGCGCCAGGCGTGGGCGCCGCGCGAGCAGGTCGACCCCATCGGTTTGGCGCTCCCCGCACCGCCGCGCCACCCCGGGCGGCCTCCCCTCGTCCTCGACCCCGCGCCGCCAGGTTCAGGGGTGAACATGGCTGGACTGGCGGCCCTGGCCACCGACGCCGCCCGACGTGCCTGGGCCCTCGCCACAGGGGGCGGCCCCTGCGGACCGGAGCTGACCTTCCAGCAGGACTGCGCCCGCTGGGCTGCCTCGATCATCGACGGCAGCCCCGCCCCCCTCACCTTGGAGGAGCTCGCCCGTCGGGTCGGAGCCGGCCAGCGAGAGCTGTTCTTGTGGGGGTTGGCTTGGAGGGTAGGTGGACCTGGCGCCCTTGCGGCCCTGGTCGAGCCTTGGCAACCGCCGCCGTCGGAGCTCCGTGCCGGCCGCGAGCTGCTAGGTCCCGGGTCGCGCGTCTCGGCCAACCGCGTCACTCTGGGGGATCGCCAGCTGCGCCTCGGGCGCGATGGTAAGTGGTACAGCTACAGGAAGGCCCGGGGGGCCTGGCAGCCCGAACGAGCGGCTGAGAGCCTGGCCGGCGACTGAACGCAAGCTTTGGCTAGAGCGTGGAACTGTTGTCCTCGTACCCCGGGTGGCTGAGCTCACCGCCTCGCGCGCGTGGCCTGCTCAAACCAGATCTGCGAGCTGAATGTACATTTGCGCCGCGCTGATCTGAAGGAAAGGGGTGCGGCTCAGCGCCTCTTGCGCCCGAAATTCTCAGTCATCGTCGCTATTTTGTTCATTATCGCGCTGTGGGCACCTTCAGGTGTCAGCCCAAGCTGTTCGAAGCCAGCGCGAAGGTCGGCGGGCTCGGTCACGACACCCGTTAGCAGATGCTCGGTCCCTATGTAATTATGGCCGAAGCGTAAAGCAGCTTTGAGGCAGGCACGCATTGCGGCGGTGCCCGCCTCGGTGAACTCCAGCTGCGCCAGTTCGTCGAGCCCAGGCTCCCGGCCGCACTTCACGTCACCTGCGCCGGCCAATTCCAGTAGCTGGGAGCGAGTGACCCCCATGCCCTCGAGGGCAAGGGCGGCGAGGCCGGCATCATCAGCGATGGAACCGGCAAGGATGTGGCGCACGTCGATCGGGTTGGCTTTGCCTGCGAGCTTGGCGGCCACAGCCATGGAAGCGCGGGCACGGGGCGTGAACCGGCTGAACTTCTTGGGCCCCTCTTCGGGCCCAGCGGGGTCGTTGGTGGCGCCTGGTTGACGCATGAGGTCTGTCAACCCTCGGTTGACGCCAGCGTAACCCTGGAGCCGGCTACTGCACCTGGAACATCGCTGTCAAGGTCGCACGAGCGAGGATGTTGAAGGTGATGTTGAAGCCGAGGAAAGCGGGCGTGGCATTTTCGTCGATGTCGAGCTTGTCGGCGCCCAAGGCGTGCACGGCGAATATGTAGCGGTGCGGGCGGTCACCCTTGGGCGGGGCCGCCCCCATGTAGCCGGGCACGCCCGCGTCGTTGCGGAGCTGGACGGCGCCGGGCGGCAACGAACCGCCGGAGCTGCCCGCCCCACGGGCAAGTTCGGTGACAGATGCTGGGATATTGGCCACGCACCAGTGCCAGAAGCCGCTACCGGTAGGCGCATCGGGGTCGTAGCAAGTGACGGCGAAACCCCGTGTGCCCTCAGGGAAACCGGACCAGCGCAAGTGTGGGCTTATGTCGTTGCCGCCCGTCCCGTTCCACCCGCTGGCGTGGTCCATGGGAAGCGTCTCGCCATCCGTCAGGTCGTCGCTCTCCAGCGAGAACGACGGGACTTTGGGGAGCAGGTCGTACGGGTTGGGGCTCTGTGCGCGCTCCAGCATTGGTTGCCTCCTGTTGTTAACCCTGGGGTGTACGCCAATAGTGCACCCCAGGGCGGGAGCCTAGGAGTCCTGAGACCGCTTTGGTACGTTGCGCTCTACCGCGCCGGTGTAGAACTGGGTCGGGCGGCCGATGCGGTTGGCGCCGCTCGCCATCTCCATCCAGTGCGCCACCCACCCGGCCGAGCGCCCGACCACGAACAGCGGCGTGAACATGAGGTCGGGGAAGCCGATGGCCCTGTAGATGATCCCCGAGTAGAAGTCCACATTGGGGTACAGCCGGCGAGAAATGAAATATTCGTCCGCCAGCGCCACTTCTTCCAGGCGCAAGGCGATGTCCAGCAGGGGGTCCTGGGGCGCCAGCTTCTCCACGAGGTCCAGTGCGATCTGGCGGATCACCCGGGCGCGGGCGTCGGTGGTCTTGTAGACGCGGTGACCGAAACCCATGAGGCGGAACGGGTCGTTCTTGTCCTTGGCCTTGTCGACGAAGGCCGACAGCGGCTTACCGGAATCCTTTATCTCCTGGAGCATGCGGATGACTTCCTGGTTGGCGCCCCCGTGCAGCGGGCCCCAAAGGGCGTTGATGGCGGCGCTGGCGCCGGCGTAGAAGCTGGCCCCAGAGGACGCGACCATGCGCAGCGTTGCCGTCGAGCAGTTGAGCTCATGGTCGGCGTGCAGGATCAGGAGAGTGTTGAGGGCCCGCGCTGTGGCATTGTCAGGCAGGTAGTCGCTCCCGGGCAGCGAGAAGCACAACTGCAGGAAGTCCTCGACGTAGTCGAGCGACCGGTTGCTCTTGCCCTTCGGCACCCCGCGCAGTACCGAGTGGGCGTACCCGGCGAAGATGGGCATTGCAGACAGAAGGCGGACGCCCGCCCGCTCGACCTGTGCCCGGGCGTCGCCCTCGGCGGGGTCGTCGGCGTAGGCGGTCAGTGCCTCCGTGGCGATGGACATCATGGCCATGGGGTGCATGCTCTGGGGGAAGGCGTCGAAGAGGCGCTCGATGCCTACGTGCATAGTCAGGCGGGGGTCGCGCACCCGGGCGGCGAACTCCTCGGACTGTGACGGCGTCGGCAGCTCGCCGTAGATGAGCAGGTAGGAGATGTCCAGGAACGAGTAAGAGGTGGCCAGTTGCTCCACCGGGTAGCCCCGGTAATAGAGGCGGCCGGCCTCGCCGTCGACGAAGGTGATCGACGACTGGTAGGCAGCAGTGTCGGCGTAGCCGGGGTCGAACACGGCCAGCCCGTGCTGGCCCAGAGAGCTCACGTCCAGGGTGGTCCGACCGAGTGCAGGCTGCTCAACGGGCAGCTCGATGGTCGTGGCCCCAACCGTCAAGGTCGCCGGCGCCTGGGCCGTCTTGGCAGGCCCTTCGGAAGAACTGGACATGTGTTTAGCTCTCCTTTCGTTTAGCAGTGGCAGCCTACTGGTGGCCGGCCACTGCGAGCACATGCGCCCACGGGTTATACTTGTCCCCTTGTGTACGCAGTGATCAAGACCGGGGGCAAGCAGGAGCGCGTCCAGGAGGGCCAGCGGCTCTCTGTGGAGCTGCTCGGTGTGCCCGATGGCGACGAGGTATCTTTCGCCCCCCTCATGCTGGTGGACGGCGATACCGTCCTGTCAACGCCCGCTCAGTTGGCCGGGGCCAAGGTGGCTGCCCGGGTCCTGGGTGAGGTCAAGGGGCCGAAGATCCGGGGTTTCGTCTACAAGAACAAGACCCGTAGCCGGCGCAAGTGGGGCCACCGCCAGCGCTACAACACGATCGAAGTGACGTCGATCACCAGGGAGGGTTAGAAGTGTCCAAGACCAAAGGTGGCGGCAGCACTCGCAACGGCCGGGACAGCCAGGCGCAACGCCTCGGTGTCAAGGTCTTCGACGGCGGCGTGGTAACCGCCGGCTCCATCATCGTGCGCCAGCGCGGTACCCGGTTCCACCCGGGCACCGGCGTTGGGCGCGGCAACGACGACACGCTGTTCGCCCTCACGGACGGGCAGGTACGCTTCGGTGCCCGCAACGGCCGCAAGCTCGTGAACGTCGAGCCGGCCACCGCCAACAGCTGATCAGCTACTTCTTTTCGCTACTGACCGCCCCGCTGTGGGCGGTTGGAGCGCGTCCGTGCTTCGGGTGTACAAGCGCAGGGACTGACCATGTTCGCAGGGACTGACCATGTTCGTTGACGAATGCCAGCTGCACGTAAAAGCCGGGGACGGCGGGGCGGGTTCCACATCTTTTCGCCGGGAGTCGCACGTGCCCGAGGGTGGTCCCGACGGTGGTGACGGCGGCGACGGCGGCGACATCTGGCTGGTGGCCGACCACAATGTGGCGTCGCTTCTGGGTTTCAAGGACCATCCGCACCGCAAGGCCGAGTCAGGTACCCATGGCTCGGGCAAGGCCAAGCACGGCAAGTCAGGCTCCAGCATCGACGTAGCCGTCCCCGAGGGCACGGTCGTGCGCTCGCTCGACGGCACGGTCGTGGCGGAGCTGAACGAGTCCGGGACCAGGTGGCTGGCGGCCAAGGGCGGCCAGGGAGGCCGGGGCAACGCCCGGTTCCTCTCCAACCGCCGGCGCGCTCCCGCGTTCGCAGAGCAGGGCGAGATGGGCGAGGAGACCTGGTACAACCTCGAGCTCAAGCTCATGGCCGACGTGG
>DASSZK010000151.1:0-16308 GCA_035702845.1 Acidimicrobiales bacterium | reverse complement strand
TGCGCCATCTCGGCCGGCTGCGCAAAGCCTACGGGCAGGATGCTCATATCTTCATCCCCAGCGCCGCTTGGTATGCACCCTCCGCTTGGCTGATTATGGCCAGGTTGGCTTGGTAACCGCGTTCGGCCAGCATCATGTTCGTCATCTGCTGGCCCAGGTCGACATTGGCCGCCCGTACCATGCCGTTCTTGTCGGCCAGGGGGTTGCCCGGGTCATAGACGACCGTGCCCGCGGGGCTGCCCAGCGCGATCCCCGCTACTTGAGTGCCGCCGCCTATCTCGCTTGCTGCCGACGCGCCGGGGCCGGTCCCCGGTTGCCCGGACGGGACCGACGACGCGACGACGAAGCGCGGCTGGTATGCACCCTTGGAGGTAGAGGTGACGTCGTTCATGTTGGCGATGTTGTCCGATATCGCGTTCATCCACGTCTGGGAGACATCCACACCGGTTACCGATGTGTCGACGGCGTCGAAAAGGCCCATTCCTATCTCCTAACCGCTCGGTCGTCGCTACTCAACCGGCGCCCGGGCCGTTTATAGCGACTGATAAGAGCTGGAACTTGGCGTTCAGCGCGTCCACCATCGTCTGGAACTGCATGCCCGCCTTTTGCTCGCTGACTATTTCGCTGCCCAGGTCCACGTTGTTGCCGACGCTGTCGCTCGGGGCGGTGGAGGTCGTCGTGGTGACCTGCATCTGCGAGGGGTCACCGCTGGCAACGGCTTGCGAGAGGCTCTGCTCGAAATTGACCTCTTGGGCTTTGTAATTGGGCGTATTGACGTTGGCCACGTTCGCGGCGACCGCTTGTTGTTGCGCCCACAGGCCCTGCATCGCTTGGTAGGCGGCTGACGCGGCCACGTCGCCGTAGATGCCGACAGGCATGCTCATGGACGACCACTCTCGGCGCGCCGGGTCACGCGGTGGCCCGAGCGGGCCTGGGCTGGCCGGAAGGGCCGCAAGGTCGGTTCAAGAGAATACGCGTACACCTAGACACCTCCGAAGATTGCTTCGGAACGACCGAAGTTTTCGGCGCCAGTCCCTGGCGTACTTGGGGCGATGCTTCCCTGCTCCCGTTCAAGTCATCGGCAGGGGGCACCCTGAGCTGAGCGGCAATCACCACGCAGAGCGGTTGCCTGCCAACTTTTCTCGGTTGCGCCCGCCTGCGGGGATGCTCAGCTCTTGTAGTCGACGAGGCTGGGTGCTCTCCCTGAGCGCCTGGTGGCGCGCACTGCGGCCAAGCGCCCAGCCAGCAACCGCTCGCGTTTACCCAGTTCGGCGGTGAGAGCGTCTATCCGGTCCATCAGGCGAGCCACCCGCGGCTCGAGGCCGCGAGGTAGTTGCTCGGCGTGCACCGGAATGGCTGTGGCAAGGAGGGCGATCAGGTCTGCTGGCAGCGGTTGCCATGCCGGCAACCGAGCGAGCGCCGTTTCACTGGCCGAGATCTGGCGCTCCAGTAGTGCGAGGTGCTCCGCAGCGCCTGCTGCGCCTGCACCGTCGCCTGGTTCAGGCATGGGCGTCAGGCGCTCGCTGCCATCGCCGGAGAGGGGGCGGACGACCTGGCCGCCAGCACTTGCTCCGCCGCGGCGTGCCAGGCGGCCTGTAGGGGCTCGATCAGCCGGCGGGCGTCCCGCAGAGCGTCACTGTCCTTGTGGACGTTGGCCCGGACGAGCAGCTTGTAGACGAAGTCGTAAATGGACAGCAGAGCTGGGCCGCCCGCCCACATTTCGGGCTTGAGAGTACCTCGCAGCTCCAGCACGATCTCCTGGGCGCGCAGCAGTTTTTCGTTGAACGTGAAGTAATCCTTCTCCACCATTGCGGCTTCGGCCATCGTGAGGTTGCTTACGAGGGCGTCGTAGAGCATGGTCAAGAGCCGCTCGGGGGGGGCGCCCGCTACGGCGTTGGCCAGGTAGGTGTTACGCGCTCGCGTGGGAGGCATGCTTATCTCCTGTAGCTATTGCTCAGCCGCCGGTGGACGACGAAGAGCTCGACGAGGTGAAGTACGAGCCCAGGGAGGTCTGGGTGGCCTTCAGGCTGGCCAGCGCGGTCTCCATGGCGGTGTACTCATTGGTGAGCTGGCTCTGCTGTTCTTGGAGTACAGGGTTCCAGTCGGCAATCTCTGTGTTGAGGTAAGACATCTGCGACTGCTCACCCGAGATGGCGCTGACCAAGGTCCCGTTGGCCGGGTTGCCGGCGGCGAACGCGGCGTTCGCCAAAGCCTGAGCGATGCCCGGTTGGTAGGTGACCGTGCTCGAAAGGCTGCCTCCGGCGGCTTGGAGTTGGCTCTGGGTGGCAGTGGCGAGGACGAGCAGGCCCTGGGCGGGGCTCGCAGTCGCTCCCTGGAGCAACTGGCCGATGCCTGTTGCTGCTTGGCCATTGATCGTGCCCGCGGCGTCAGTGCCAGTGAAAGACTCGGCTGTACCGGGAGTAGTGATGAGCCCGGTGGTGCCGGCCCCCGATGCAGTCGAGTTGACACTGAACCCGGCCTTGGAGCCGTAGGCCATGCTCGTGAGCTGAAGGGCGCCGTTGACGACAGAGGCGTTCACCGTGACATTGGCGCTAGCCAGGGCTTGGTTGAGCCCCGCGGCGATATTGTTGAGCGTCTCACCCGCCGTAGTTGTGTACTGGGCCGACGTCGTGCCCGTCGTGATGGTGAGGGTTTCCCCGGTGGTCACGGCGCCCCCGCTGACGGTCGCTCCCGTCTCTGTCGCCTGGGTGGCCGCTTGTGTCTGCACGACATCGTACTTGCCAGGCGCCGTTGCATCGGTGGACTCGTAAAAGCTCATGAGGGGGTTGGAGCTGGTACCCCCGGACAGGAAGGTGTTGGCAACCTGGGTGGGATTGGCGTCGTAAGCGGCGGCGAACGTCGCCGGGTTGAACGACAGTGTGCCGTCCTGGTTCATCGAGATACCCAGCACGCCGGCGGATCCAGAGGAATTTACCCCGGCTTGGCTGCTGACTGCCGAGAGCACCGAGTTGAGCAAGCCCTCCGCAGTGGGGTCGCCGAGCAGCGGACCGGCTGTGCCTGCGCCCCCGCCGGTCCCTGCGGTGTACGACGTCGCCGTATTGAGGTCGGTTATGAGCTGGTTCGTCGCCGTGATCAGGCTTTGCACTGTCGTAGCCATGGTCTGGCCGTCCGGCTGCAGCGAGATGGTGGTCGGCGTCGTGGGATCCGCCTGGAGCAGGTTGACCGTCACTCCCGGTAGCAGGCCGTTTATGTTATTTGAGTCGTTGGTGACGACGAAGCTCCCAGGTCCGGTCCCTACCGTGATCTGCGAATCTTGGCCGGCGGTGACCGTTGTCAGGCTCCCCAGACCGGAAAAGGCGTTTGTGGCGAGGTTGATGTTGTTGGCGGCGCCGGAATTGGTTGACTCCAGCGAGAGGCGGTACTGGTTCGTGCCAGTACTAACAGCGCTAGCGGACAACTGCATCCCTGACGCGTTGATCGCCTCTACGACCGACTGCAGGCTGCCGTCGCCGGTGTTTACCTCGGCGGTCGTCATAGAGCCGACGACGAGGGGGCCGGTAAATGTGGCGTTCACGGTGGACCCAGAGGCGCCGTTCAGCACGACCGCCGAGCCCGGCGTAAAGTTGCTGAGAGTATTACTGACCCCGTCGACGGTGACGATACCGTCCGTGCCGTTGGCTATAGACGTGGGGGTGGTGCCGTAACCTAGGGCGGGTGCGCCGTCGCCCCCGGTGACCTGAAGGCTGGTCTGCGAACCCTGCGCGGTGGTTGTAAGCACCATGTTGCCGCCCGAGTTGATGCTGGCAGTCAGGTTGCCGCCGGATGCCGACTGCACGGCGCTGGCGAGCTGGGAGGCGCTGTAGGTGCCGGCCGCGATTGTAAGGCTCTGGGCCGTCCCGTCCAGGTTGTACGTGAGGGTGTCGTTGGTCCCCGTCGTGATGGTGGTTGACGATGCGGGGGCGCTCGCGCTGGTGAGGGATGCGCCGGCAGATGCCTGGGTCACGGCTATGGTGTGGTTCCCGATCGCAAGGTTCGACGAGGCGAGCGTACCTATGCCGAGGGCGCCCCCGCCGACGCCCACGAGCAACGGGCCGCTCGTGACCTGAGAAGTTTCGGAGCTGACGCTGCCCGATGAGATCAGCGAGTCGGCCTGAGCCAGGGCGTCCACCGAGAACGTGAGGGAACCGCCAACCGCCCCCGCGCCGACGGTCGCCGAAGCGTCCGCTGTCGTCGAGTTGGGGATCCATGCCTGCCAACCGGCGCTCGACGCCAGGGTGTCCGACACGGACTGCACGGTATTGATGTCTGTGGCGAGGACCTGGTAGCTGCCGAGCATTATGGAAGCTTGGTTGAGCTGCTGCTCCAGGCGCTGTTGGGGCATCGCGTTGACTTGCATCAGTTCGGCGATGATCTGCGCCGTGTCGATACCCGAGCTGAGGCCGTTGATCGTGATCGGCGGAGCCGTCGTGGACGCGTAGTTCGTGGCGTTGGTCCCGAGCAGTGCCGCGAGCGTCTGGGACGTGTTCAGGTACCCGAGGGTGCTCGCGCTGGTGCTGCTAGTGCCACCCGTCGACATCCCGTTCTCCTCTCTAGGCGTCAACTGTCAGGTTGTCCGGTCCGCACCGGCATGTAACGGACTTATTGCCCCTAGTGGTCGTCGCTAGGAGCGGTGTGAAAAGCACGGCCGGCCGGCCCAAGCCGGTCCGGCCGTGCTTTGTTGCTAAAGGGCAGCGCCTTTTCTAGCCAAGGAGCTTGAGGACCATTTGGGGTATCTGGTTGGCCTGGGCGAGCATGGACACGCCGGCCTGGACCAACACTTGGTCCTGGGTGAAGTTGACCATCTGCGAGGCCATGTTGGTGTCCTGGATCTGAGCATTAGATGCTTGGAGGTTCTGGACCATGACGCTCTCGTTGTCAGTGATGTGCTGCAGCTCGTTCTGGTAAGCACCGAGCGTGCCCCGCATAGCCGACACCGTCTGGATGGCGCTATTTATGACGGTGACGGCGTTGGAAGCCGTGACCGAGAAGTTCACCTTGTTTACATCGGCGTAGCCGTTGTACTCTGCCGTGCCTGTGAACGCACCCTGGGTACCGAGTGCGCTGGTCAGCACCAGCGAGTAGGCGTTGCCCGCCTGGGTGAGGGTCAGTGTGCCAGCCTGGTTCTGCGCATTCGTTATGTCGAAGCTGGTCCCGTTTATATACACGTTGGCGTCGGTGCCCGTATAGCTGGATGCATTGAGGCCGAGCGACGTCAGGTTGGCTGAGGTGGTAGCCGTGAGCGACAGCGTTCCAGCAGCGCCGCCCGTGGCGTCCGTGATGTCGAACGTAGCCGTGGCGGTACCGCTGCCCTGGTACGTTATGTTGAGTGCAGTCGTAGCCAACCCAGCATTGGCCAAGGCCGTCGTGATCACCTGCGCGAAGCTCGCCAAGCTGTACGTTGCGCTGGCCGCGAAGGTTACGGCGATGGAGCTGCCGTTCACGTTTAGGTTGAACGAGAGGCCACTGGACCCGGTTGCGAAGGAGCCGCTGGTAAGAGCGATGGTTCCCTGGAAGCTGGCGTTAGTGCCGGCCACGGTGGAGAAGGTCGCTGCGGCATTTACGCCAAGACCGGCCGCGGTGATCGACGAGATGTTGCTGCTACCACCGCTCGGCAGGGTCAGCGAGTCGCTGACGAGACCGAGGTTCGCCAAGTTGAGAGCAGTTACTGAGAAGGCAACTTGGCTTGCGCTGGTATTGTCGGCACCGACCTGGAAAGTGTAGTTTACGGTTCCGAAAGTGCCATTGACGAGCAGCTGGTTGTTGCCGTAGACAGTGGTCTGAGCAATGTTGACCAGAGACTCGAGCGACTGCTGCACTTCCGACTGAGCGGCCTGCTGGGCAGTTGAGTCGGTGGCGCTGGTGTTCGCCGACTCGACGGCTAGGGTGTTGATGCGCTGCAGGATCGTGCCGACCTCGTTCAGGGCGCCATCAGCCGTCTGGACAACGTTGATAGCGCTCTGGGTATTGGCTTGGGCTTGCTGGAAACCGCCGATCTGGGCCTGCAAGTGCTGGCTGATGACCAGACCGGACGCGTCGTCTGCGGCCTTATTGATCTGGTAACCAGACGACAGCTTCTGCAAGCTGTTCTGCATGTTCGACTCGTTGATCGCGAGATTGTTCGAGGCGTCCTGCGCCATTATGTTGGTGACGATATCGAGACCCATTGTTCCTCCGTGGGGTCAACGAGCACCCGTCCTTGAGTGCCCGGCCTGGTCCGCTGTTGTGCGGGCTTCCCTAACGATCGGCACCCGTCCCGGCCAGCTGAGCTCCCAGCTCGTGATCCTGGTCGGGCGGTCCCGGTTCGTTCGCATATTGCGCCAAGTCGGCTAGGCCGAGCGCGGCCAGAGCTGCACTGACGGCGAGGTGGCGGCTGTCGGCGGAGCCTACTGGTCCGGCGTCCGCTGCTCCCGGGCGCGCTGCTGCACTGGCGAAAGCCGGGAGCAGTGCCGGGGCCAAGAGGCCGACCTCCTGAAGCGTGGCTGCGATGTCAGCCTGGTGCAACCCGGGTGCGAGGGCCAGAGCCAATTGCTCGCCCCGGGGATCGGAGAAGGCCGCGTACGCGCTCAGGGCGGCGCGCACCCGGCTCTTCACGTCAAGGACCTCGATCTGGGCCTGCGCCACGAGGGGGCAAGGGCCCGCCATCCCGATGGCCCTCAAGCGGTGTGACCATTCGAGGGCGCGGTCAGTCTGGACCATTGGAGCGAACTTGATCGCGGCAGCCAAGACGGGAGCCTTTGGCCCGAACCGCTTGAACAGCGCTTCGGCTACCGGGTCGGCCAACGATGGCTCCACGATCAACAAAGCGGCTGCGACGCGTTCCAATCGGTCTTCGGGCATTGCCGCTACCACCTGGTCGAGAGTGCGACCCGTGGCGGCGAAGACCTTTATGAGTGCTTGGACGTTGTTTACCTGGGGCGCCGATTCGAAAAGAGCAGCAAGGTGGTCGGCGGCTTGCTCGGTCCTACCCGCATCGAGGTACGCACTGCTTAGCTCGGCTTCCAGCATGGCCGGCGGGTAAATGAAACCGTCTTCGTTGCTAACGGTGTCGATCTCCTCCAAGACAGCGATGGCTTCCTCGGTCCGCCCTAGCCGTCGCAGGGCGACACCCTCCATGTACTTGGCCACTCCTGTTTGCTCGCTCATGGCCGCCAACTGTTGAGCGATTTCGATCGCCTCATTGAAGCGCTCCAAGGCAATCAAGTTCTGGGCGGAGAACATTAGGGATGCACGTCTGGTCACGCCGGCAAGAGCCGCTTCTACTGCACGCTCGAACCACGGTTGGGCCTCTTCGAAGCGGCCCAAGGCCGCTAGGGCGCGCCCAAGGTTCATCTCGGCGGCTCCCTCCTGGCCTCGCATGGCCATCGGTCGCGCTACGGCGGCCTCAGCCAGCTTCAGGTTGCGCTCCAACTTGTTCCGAGATTCGACGACCTCGTTGCGGTACCCGATGTGTTCTATGTAGGCGCCGTTTAGTGGGACGACCATGAGCATCTCATCGACCCCGGGGTGCAGGTCGATCTGTTCGTGTATGGAGCCGTACCACTGGCAGCGACTGCGCCGGAACAGGCGCAGTGCTCGGTGGTTGTTGGCCGAAGCGCTGATCGGGTCATCACCGAGGTTGTGTATCTCCACCGATATGGCGTCGCAATCTGCGCGCATGCCACTGAGCCCCGCCCGCAGCTGTGCGACGTTCGGGCAGCGTACGCGCTCGTCCGCGTCGATCCAAAGTACCCAGTCGCCTCGGCACTCAGACAGAGCGGCGTTGCGGGCTCGCGCAAAGTCGTCGTCCCAGTAACCCTCAAACACTCGGGCGCCCGCCCGCCGGCACAGGTCGACCGTGCTGTCGCCCGAGCCCGTATCGTATACAACCACCTCGTCAACGAGCTCGTGGAGAGACTCGAAGCAATCAGGCAGAGCGCGCTCTTCATCTTTTACGATTAAGCAGGCGGAAATTAGCGGGGCACCGGCAGGCCGTGATCGGTTGGCAGTCAGCGCCGGGCTGTGTGCTCGCGCCGTGGTATCGCTCTGGGCCAGGGTGCTGGTTGCGAAAACCGAACCTTGCCGCTTGCGGGGATGGTTGCTCATTTCGGCTCCTCAGTTGATAGACGGCGCGAGCTCAGCGAGGCTGGCTTGGGCCTCGTCCACCGGGCCGGTCCGGGCCCACCTTGCCCAGAAATGATCAGCCATCGCCAGGTCGGTGGGTCGGTAGAGGTGAAGTGGCGGGTAGTGAGTGTCTGCCCATAAGTCGAACCCGAGGGCCGCAGCACGGATGGAGAAGTGGCGCTCTGCGTCCCACAGCGACAAGTTGGGCAGGCGAGCGAAGGATATCCCGGCCAGTAGGGCGCGCCGGGAGATCAATGTGCACCCTGTGACACCGCCAACCCGGAAGGTGCCGGCGTCGTGGAGCAGTGACAGGAACGCTCCCGCTTGGGTGGTTTGTGCCTCGGGTGCCGAGCCTACGCCTGCAGGTCCGCAGAAGCTGTACTCGTCGCAGGCCCAGACGTTTGGAAGGTACGGAGCGGCCGGCTGCCAGCGGGTCCAAAAGACCTCGGTCACGATGTCGAGGTCCAACTGCAAGAGGTGGGCAACGAGAGGGGGAGGCAGGAGAAGGGTTGGCTCGACGACGAAGACGTGGCTCGCTCCGCCCGCCACGGCGCCTTGCAGCAGCTCGTCGCGGCTCGCGCCAGGGATGGTCACGCAACCCGGGTGATCAGCTGTGAACCGTGCGAGCATGTTGGCGAGGAGCCGTGGAGCGTCCTGGGGGACCGAGAACATCCACCCCAGCTCGGCATCCGGGAGCTCCAAGAGGTCCAGGCACGCCAGGAACTCGGATACGCAAAGAGGATCCTTGTCAACCACACTGGCGACAACAATGCGAGCGGTCATTGTTCCTCCAGAGAGAAGAGCGCCTTCGTGCTTGAGGGGAAATAGATAGGGCTCCTTAGCAGCCTCCGGCCGTGGATGTCCGTGCCGTTTGCCTGGAGGGTCTTTTGGAAACCGGGAACGTGGCGGTCCTCGGTGTCGTATTCGGCATGGGCGAAGCTGCGGAGCTTGTAGTCGAACTGGTCGCTGCGGCCAAACCAGGAAAGATGCCACCCGGCCTCGGTGACGGGAAAGAAGGCCATGTGCCGTACCTCGCTGTACGTGATAGAGGCAGGGACCTGGCCAAAGCGGAACGCCTTGGGGTGCATCCACTGCCCTGGCTCACGCCACCCAAGGTTGTACCAGTGTTGGGTCATTTGGAGAACCGCCGGCCCGGACGCAGTAGCGTCCAGGACGGCAGGCACCCGCTCGGCTGAAACGATCTCGTCCAGATCTGTCAGCAGCACGAGGTCGTCGGCACTCGCACCGAGGTCGGTAAGGACGCTACGGGCGACATCTCGCTGGAACCGCTCTCGACCCCAGTTGTCCGCATTGGCCGGGAGGTCGACGACGCAGTAGTCCAGCTGGGTCGACCATGCCGTGAAGCGCGCCTTGGCCTGCTCGAAGTACAGCGGCTTTGGTTCGCCGCGGTGAGTCTGGCGCGCTTCCACCACGACGAACCGATCGACAGCGTGGGCCATTTCCGACAGGCGTGCTTCGAGCATGTCCAGCTCGTTGAAAAACGGCGTCACGCTCCAGATAAACGGTCCCTTGTCCAGATCGGCAAGGTCGGTCGGGCTCATAACGGCCCCGAGGTCTGTGAGGGCCGCCCCGTCCAGCCCGGGGACCAGGCAGCGCAAGATGGCCCGAGCCCGGCGGTCCCTTGCAATTGACCAGGCAGCGCCGGCGGCGGTGGCCCGGTCGGGTAGCCCGATGGTGGGATCCTGTGCGGTGGCCATGAGGGGGCATTCGTTCCAGAGGCCGGCATTCCTGGTCCGGCGGGACCATACGACCTGTCTTTCGAGCGGCAATTGGCGCGCCAGAGCGGCACCGCGCCGGAGAAGGGTCAGGGATGGGCGCTCATGCCAAAGCCGCTCGTACCCGATGTCCATGTCACGGGCCGAACTGGCGAGCGCGTGGGCGGTAGGGCCAGCCGTTAGCGTCACCATTGTGTGATCGGCGCCACGGAGCCGCAGCTGAGAGCTCTTGCTGCGAACCCGGTCGCTTGGCTGAGCGTCCGCTGCTTCAAGGCGGGCTTGGGCTCCCTGGCGCTATCTGAGCCCGGGCGCCGCAAGGGCGGTCTTGGGATCTCCGCCGGCGGACGACGTTGTCCCCGAACAGACGTCGTCCCCGAACAGACGTTGTCCCCGATCATTTGAGGTCCGTACCCGCCGGGACGGGCAGAGGTAGGCTCGCCGCGATGCTCTTCGATTCGGTTAACCCCGCAGCTTGGGACCCGCGCCCCCATCAGGCACACGCGATGACGAGGACGATCGACCCGAGATGTGGCTACTGCGTCCGGTCGACAATGGCATTACCCGAACCGGACGAGGAGCTCCTCGACATCGCCCTCGCCGCCTTCTCGGAGGCTCGCAGGACCGACTTGTCGCTCCTTTTAGACCGTTGTACCAACGACGACCAGCGCAGCTGGGTGCTGCAGTGGCCCGGGGAGCACTACCGGTTACTGACGGCGCTGGTAAAGATCCTGTCGCCGACCCTTGTCGTAGAGGTGGGCACGTTCACGGGGATGGGAGCATTGGCTATCCTGCAGGGCAGCCCGAGCACCCGTGTCGTGACGTACGACATCATCGACTGGAGGTCCATACCCGGGTCGCTGATGCGCGAGGAAGACTTCGCCGACGGGCGCCTTGAGCAGAGGTTGGGCGACCTTAGCCAGGATGGGTTTTTCTCTTCCGAGCAAGACACACTTGCCGACGCCGAGTTCCTCTTCGTGGACGGCCCCAAAGACGGCCGCTTCGAGAGCGTCTTCTTCTCCAAGGTCATCCCGGTACTGGTCGGCAAACGGCACGTTCTCATGGCCGACGACATTCACTTCATCAATATGGTGAGCCTTTGGATGTCCCTGCCGGTTACCAAGCTGGATGTTACGTCCTTTGGCCACTGGTCGGGCACGGGTTTGATGATGGTGTGACCGCGCAGAGCTGGCGGCTTGTCGCCGCGAGCGCGTCTGAGAGGTACATGCGCTCATCTCGCGCCGCCATCCGCCTGTAGCCTTCGTCTTCCAGTTGGCGCCGCCGTGCCCCGTCCGCGACCAAACCTTGGCAAGCTGCCACGAGGTCGTCGTACGCCGCAAGACAGACACCGCCACGTATGTCGTCGTCTATCTCGGTGCCCTCGTGGTACTCGGCTACGACCGCTTTACGGTTTGCCAGTAGGTAGCTCACGCGCACCAGCTCGAAGATGCTCGTGTCGTAGTAGTGGACGTTCAGTACCACCTTGGACCGGCTAATGAGCTCGTCCCGGTGCGCACCATAGACGTTGAAGGCGACGTGAGTGCGTAACCCTGATGCCCGGAGGGCATCCAAGGCTTTTTGCCGCCGTTCGTTGACGGAGCCGTAGAAGAGGACGTCGATGTCTTGTTCACCGGCTTGGGGGATGCGGGAAAGCTCGGGTACGTAGCCGATGGGTACGTGGACAACGTGGCTGCCCTCGGCACCGCCTATGCCTGCGTCGTGCAGGGCGGCGATGTTGCGGGCGCTGTAGTCCCAGACGGCGTGACGGCGTAAGGCCTCCAGGTAGTGCGGGGTGCACCAGCCAGAGGAGCTGGCAATCTGCTCCAGGTTGTAGATGATGGTGCCCTCAGGCAACATCGGTACCTCGTGGGGCTCGAGCAGGTTGGCGCCGAAAACGATAGGGGGAGGGCCCGGTACTACGATCCTGTTGACGGCCACCGTCACCTGTGCCCCAAGCGAGCGCAGGCCACACGCCACGGTCTCGGTCACTTCGGCGAAGGCGGCCGCATGCGTGTACCCGTCCGGTTGCACCACCACCACTTGGAACGAGGCGTTCATTACTCGAGGCGATCGGCTGTAGTGAGCAGAACCTGAGGCACCCGGCTCAGACCGGGCGCAACGTTGCCGACCAGTTCCTTGCCGGAGCAACTGCCGCCCTGGCGGCTCGCATCGCAAGGAGGATCGATGACAACGGTTGCCGTGATCGGCGCAGGCTACGTGGGTCTCACCACGGCTGCCTGCCTGGCTCATCTCGGCCACGAGGTCCGCTGTGCCGAGGCGTCGGCAGAGCGCGTTGCCCTCCTTCGCGCCGGCACATCGCCAATAAGCGAGCTAGGGATGGACGACCTCTTGCGGGAGGGTTTATCTTCTGGCCGGCTGTCGTTCGGTACCGACAACGCCAGGGCCGTGGACGGCGCGCAGGTTGTCTTTTTGTGCGTACCCACCCCCCAGGGCGACGACGGGCACGCGGACATGAGCTTCGTGCAGGCGGCGGTCCTGTCGATGTCGGGTGCCCTGGCTGACGGCGCGGTGATTGTCAACAAGTCCACGGTCCCGGTCGGCTCGGCGGAGAAAGTGAAGACGCTTATAGGTCGCCGTGACGTGAGCGTCGTGTCGAACCCGGAGTTCCTGCGCGAAGGGAATGCCGTCTACGATTTTTTGAACCCAGACCGCATCGTTGTCGGGTCTGACGAGCGCTGGGCGGCAATGCGGGTGGCGCAGCTCTACAACCAGTTGCAGGCCCCCGTAGTGGTCACGTCGGCACGCAGTGCCGAGACGATCAAGTATGCGAGCAACGCGTTCCTAGCGCTAAAAGCCAGCTTTGCCAACACCATGGCGGCTTTCTGCGAGGAGGTAGGCGCAGAAGCGGGCGAAGTGCTGCGGGCCGTCGGCATGGACCGGCGCATTGGTGGCCAGTTTCTCCAGCCTGGCCCCGGATGGGGTGGCTCGTGCCTACCCAAGGACACCAAGGCACTGGTGGCGATGGGAGAGGACGCAGGTTATGACGTGGCACTGGTGCGTAGCGCGATCGCCGTCAATGACGCCCAGTACCGGCGTGTGCTTGACCAGTTGACCGCGTTGGCCGGCGGGTCTCTTTGCGGCCGTACGGTGGCGCTACTTGGGCTTACCTTCAAAGCGAACACGGACGACTTGAGAGACTCGCCTGCGCTGCGCCTGGCGGCATCGCTGAACCAGGCGGGTGCGGTTGTCGTGGCCTACGACCCTGCTGTACCGGCCGGTTCGGTACTTCCAATCAGGGGTTGCGATGTTGCCGGCTCCGCCTATGAGGCCGTGGCCGGCGCTGATGTCGTGGGTGTGGTGACCGAGTGGGAGGAGTTCTCGCGCCTTGACCCTGAGCGCCTGGCGCTGGCCATGGCGAGCCCGAACGTCCTGGACACTCGTTGCGTCCTGGACCGGGAGGCCTTTGTGGTTGCCGGCTTCACGTTTGCTGCCATCGGATCTCCCAGCCCCGCGGCACCGCAATTGGAGCTGGCGGGCGCCTCTGCTTTGCCCAGTAGCGCCGTGGCATGATAACGGTCACTTGGGTCGCTGGCCGGCTTGGTGGCTTGGGCGACGGTGGGGTGCCCTCGCTCCGTTAAGCCTTCGTGCGCGCGCCTAAATCTTGGAAAGTCAGGTTCCGGGCCCAGGGGGCTCGAGAGGCTTAAAGATGCAGAGGGGCTCGGGAGCGTGAACGGGAGCGGCGGCCCTGCCCTGCGGCGACTGCGGTATGGCTCAGGCGAGGGCGGCCGTCTGGCTGGGCACCAGGCTGGCAAGCGAAGCAGCTTCGGGAGCCAGGCGCCGGCGGAAATCATCGTGTGCGGCCACCGCTGCGTAATAAGCACAGCGCCGCTTCATGACGCGGCCGGACTCCTCTTTCTTGACAAGGTCAGGGTCCAGCTGAGCATTTATGGCGTCCTTTAGCAGGGCAAGGGCCTCGGCACGCATCTGAGAAATGCGAGAGTCGGTGACCCCGAGCTCTTCGGCGAGGACCTGCATGGGCAGCTCTTCGAAGAAATAGCCAATGACAACCCTGCGCAGGCGCTCGGGAAGGAGGTCGACGGCCGCGACGAGGTATGCCTTCTTCTCGTTGTCGAGCACGTCCTCATCGGGACCGGCTTGACCGGACAGGAGCACCTCTTCGGCGTTGCCATCAATGGGCAGGGCGTCGAAGTTCAGCACAACGGCGCGGTAGACATCGCTGTTGATGGCTTCTATGTCGTCCTTGCTCGCACCCATGGCCGCGGCGACCTCGTCGGCACTCGGCTGTCGGCCGAGCTTGGCCGTGAGGCTCTCCGTGGTCTGGGACACGTCACGGGCCTTCGCCCTGACCGAGCGGCTGGCCCAGTCGCGGGCACGGAGCTCGTCCAGGAGAGCGCCACGGATCCGTGAGGACGCGAAGCGCTGGAAGGTGATGCCCCTCGATGGATCGAACGATCTGGCTGCCTGGGCGAGCCCGGCCATTCCGGCCGAGACGAGGTCGTCGCGGCAGACGTGGCGAGGGATGCGGTTGGCGATCTCTGCCACCATGTAGTTGACGAGAGGGAGATGAGCTCGCACGAGCTCTTCCTCCGCAAGCACCTGGTCGTCGCGCACTGGCGGGCGACGGGACGCAAGCGTATGCACAACGGCTGTGCCACCACTGTCAGCGCGAGGCGGAGTCATACGCAAAGTGTCGGTCAGCCACGCTTCGTGGCCAATCCACCGTAGGGATGAATTCTGAACCTAGGCCAGTAACCACTGTGTGTGGTTACTGGCCTAGCTCTAGGTGACTAGTTATGTTTGGTGCCTGATCAAAGGGGCCGCTCAGAGTGGTTATCCCAAGACGTGAGAAAAAGCGCTAAGTGTCATGGGTGCGCTACAGTGCGCGCGAGGCTTTGTTCGGAGACCTAGGCAAAGCGAGGCAACGGTGCAGGGGACGTCGGTGCAGGGCACGCCTAAAGGCGAAAAGGCAGCAGGTGATGGGGTAGGCGACCGGCATCGGGGTGGTTTACCTGAGCCCGTTGCCGCTTCAGTTTCCTCTCTCGGAGCCAGCCGGCCAAGGCATGGAGTCGTCGTGGTCGACGCCATGCCTCTGTACCGCTCGGGTGCAGTGGCCGCTTTGACGGCCGGAGGCGTCCCCGTAGTCGGGGAGGCCGCCAGGCTGGCCGAGGGAGTTGTGCTGGCGGCCCGGGCCCACGCAGCTGCCCTGCTCGTCGGCGGCGCAGAGGTCTCGCAGGTACGTGAGGCGGTGGAGGCTTTGGCTGGTTGCGCTGTCGTGGCGCTGGTGTCTCAGCCCAGCCGCTCGGCTCTTGTCGAGATGCTCGAGACGGGGGTGGCCGGGCTGGGGCCCCGCTCGCTTACAGCGGAGGAGCTCGTAAGCACGGTGGAGGCAGCGGCCGAGGCGGCTGGCATAGAGCTCGGTGGCGCTCAGCGCCCGGACGAGCGCCTTGGAGCGCCGGTGTTCGTGCCCGTCCTGGTTGCCGATGCTGCGAGCCCGGGCAAGGCCCACGGGCCTGACGCGGCGGAGCCCGGCACTGCAGGGGCCAGGCCGGGCGCCGGCGATGTGTCCTTGACCCCGAAGGAGCTCGAAATCTTGACCTTGCTCCAGCAGGGGGCCTCCAACAAGAAGATCGCTGACGCCCTCTACGTCACCCAGGCGACGGTCAAGACCCACCTCGCTCACATCTACACGAAACTTGGCGTGCGAGGCAGGCACGAGGCCATTTCCCGGGCCTTTGCGTTGCGCCTGCTGCGCTGAGGCATCCTTCGGCCTTGGGGGCGCTTTGGCTCATGACGGGCTTTTACCTAAGGTCCGGCGGCGCAGGGCCGATCAACCACCGTGGCCCTTGGAGAGCACAACGACCAGGTGCTTAACGAAGTCTCGACTGTCTTGTGGCGGGAGCGGCAACTGCTTGAGCTCCTGGTGTTCAAGCTCGAGGAAGAGCAGCTCCTGTTGTCGGCCGGCAAAGTGCGATGGGTTAACCATGCGTCACGCGAGGTGGAGATCGTCCTCGAGCAGTTGCGGGCGGCTGAGCTACTGCGTGCGGTGAAAGTGGAGGCGGCCGCAGCCGAACTGCGCCTCGACACCTACCCCGGGCTGAAATCGCTGGCCCAGGCGTGCCCGGAGCCGTGGTCTTCGATTTTCGGCCGGCATCGCCAGGCATTCCTCGAACTGACCAGTGAGGTCCGGGATCTGTCCGAGCAGAACCGCCACCTCCTGGCCAAGGGCCGAGACGCGGCGCGCGAGGCCCTCAACTGGCTGACCGGCACCGCTGCGCCACCGCCTACCGCGTACACGGCTGCCGGTATGCCTTCGCAGGCCCCCGCTGGGCATCTCCTAGTGAACGAGGCGATCTGAGCTATGAGCGACTTCTCCGCCCTCAACGTCGGCCTGTCGGGGCTGGAAGCGCAGCAGCTCGGCCTGGACACCGTTGGCCAGAACGTAGCGAACGCCAATACCCCCGGGTACGTGGCCGAGAGGGCCAACCTTTCGGCT
>DASSZK010000003.1:0-2536 GCA_035702845.1 Acidimicrobiales bacterium | reverse complement strand
CGCCCGAAGCGGTCCCCCAACGTGCCGGCGACCATCATGAAGCTGGCGAACGTCAGGGCGTAGCCGTTGACAACCCATTGCAGCTGGGTGACGCCTGCGTGCAGGTTTGCCTGGACGCTGGCCAGGGCCACGCTGACGATCGTGGTGTCGAGGAAGGTCAGGAACAGCACGGCGCATACGGCCGCGAGCGCGAAGACCTGACGACCGCTTGTCAGTGCCGTACCACCGCTTGTCAGTGCCGTGTGGCCACCTCTCAGCGGCGGTACACCCGACTCCCCTCGTCCATCGTCGGCTGCCATTGTGGCTTGACTCTAACCAGCTCAGGCATCGCTGGAACGGGACCAGATATTGATGTCGGCCTCGGTGGCGTACCGGTCGATCTCGCCCAGCTCCTCGGTCGAGAAGTCCAATCTGGCGAGAGACGCCACATTGTCTTGGAGCTGGGCCACGCTGCTCACGCCCACGAGAGCCGACGTCACCCTGGGGTCCCGGAGCACCCACGACAGCGCCATTTGCGCAAGGCTTTGACCACGTCTTTGCGCGATGTCGCGCAAGGCTTTGACCTTGGCCATGTTCTGGTCGTGGAGCATGTCTTTTTTGAAAGAGCCCTCGGTGCTGGCCCGCGAGCCCTCCGGGACCCCGTCCAGGTAGCGGTCGGTGAGCAGGCCCTGTGCAAGCGGGGAAAAGACGATGCAACCCGTGCCTTCATCCTCGAGGACGTCAAGCAGGCCACCCTCGATCCAGCGGTTGAGCATGGAGTAAGAAGGTTGGTGGATCAGCAGCGGCGTACCCATACCTCGCAGGATCCGGGCCGCCTCACGAGTGTGCTCGGGCGAGTACGAAGAGATGCCGGCATAGAGGGCCTTGCCCTGGCGGACCGCGGTGTCCAGGGCGCCCATTGTCTCGTCCAAGGGGGTCTCTGGGTCATAGCGGTGCGAATAGAAGATGTCGACGTAGTCCAGCCCCATACGCGTCAGGCTCTGGTCCAGGCTGGCCAGGAGGTACTTGCGCGACCCCCATTCCCCGTAGGGCCCGGGCCACATGTCGTAGCCGGCTTTGGTGGAGATAACGAGTTCGTCGCGGTAAGGCGCCAGGTCGCTGGCCACGATCTGCCCGAAGGTGGTCTCCGCCGACCCGTAGGGAGGGCCATAGTTGTTGGCGAGGTCGAAGTGGGTAATGCCCATGTCGAAGGCTCTGCGTACGATGGCTCGGGACTCTTGGAGCGGCCTGCTGGCGCCGAAGTTTTGCCATAGCCCCAAAGACATGGCGGGCAGCAACAAACCGCTCCGGCCGCAGCGCCTGTAGGGCATCGGCCCGTAGCGGTCGGGCGCGGGGGACCAGGTCGTAGTTCCAGTCATGGTCATACCTCCTAAGGGCTTCGCAACCGGCCGGCTTCGGGAGCCGCCCACGTCTCTTGGCAAGCCGCCCGTCGGGGGACTGTGCCGGCAACGCACGCTACCGTCTGGCGTGCGGCTCACGGGCACTGCCGGGTGCTGAACGCGGAGGTGCGTCATCCGTACCGCGTACCCGGGCATTAGGGTTGCCAAGGTGCCCAGTACGACGCCCACCTCCAGCGACCTGCTCGAGTTTGCCTGCCCACGCTGCCGCCAGAGCGTAAACGAGCGGTTTTACGGTCCGTGCGCAGGGTGCCGGGCGGAGCTGCGCTCTGAGCAGATCGGAGCCGGCGGAGCGGGGGACGCGGGCAGCGGGCAAGAACGGACGCGTTTCGAACCAAAGATGAACGTGGTGCCCAACCACGTTGCCACCAAGGACGATTAGGGCCTGACACCGGGATTTATGGCGGTGGTGAGCCTATGGTTGCCCGCTCTTGGATTTCGAAGTCCTAAACTTGGGTCATGTCGTCGCGTGAGTTCGTGCCCGCGAGTTTCGAGCCCCCTGGCACGCTTCTCACAGACCGGTTCCGCCTTGAGCCGTTAGGGCCTCAACACAACTAGACCCTGACGTCGGAGACGTTATAGGTTGCGTTTACCTGGACCCCTCTTCATCTCCCGAGTGGGATGTGACGGTCCAGTCGTGGGTGCGAGCGGACAGGTCAGAGCTCGACGTACCGCTGTCCGATCTCGTGGCGAGGTGGCTACGGACCGACTGGCCGTGGGAACGGGTCGATCGCTGCGGCCGGTAATGGGCCCTGCCAAGACCGAGCCGCACCATATACAAGATCTTGTGCGCGATACAAGATCTTGTGCGCGGCACTATGGCCCCAGCCGAAGGCGTGCTCTTACCACGTTCCCGTCTGGGCGCCCGACAACCGGTGACGCCCTTATGTCTGTCGGCTCCATGTGGAAACCCAGGTGCCGCAGGACCGCGAGGGCACCGTGGTTCGAAGTAGTCGTTTCTGCATACACCTCCTTCGCTCCGGCGATTGCCGCTTGTTTGATAACTGCTTCCATGGCTTGACGGCCAATGCCTCTGCCTCGAGCAGAGCGGCACAACCAAGCGCCAGTTTCGAAGCATCCAGACTTGGTGCCAGCCTTGAGCCGAACAGCTCCAGCAACGTCACCGTTGACGACGACAG
>DASSZK010000415.1:0-3932 GCA_035702845.1 Acidimicrobiales bacterium | reverse complement strand
CCCTGCAGATCGAATCCGGCGTGCTAAAGCGCGATGCGCGCCAGCTCCCGATGGCCAGGGTGCAAGCAGTGGATCTGGCGCGGCCTTTTTTTGCCCGCATATTCGGCTTGGCGGAGCTGAGGGTGCGCCTCGCCGGCCACTCGCGGACCGCCGGGCGCCTTGCTTATTTGGCTGAACCCGTGGCCGAGCAGCTCCGCGCCCAGCTGCTTGCCGTTCACCACGGGGTGAGCGCCGACGCGCCTCAACCTACCGAGACCGCCCTTCTCAGCGTCCCCACCAACCGCCTCGTTGCTGCCTCACTACTTTCAGGGACGAGTTTTGCCGCCTTGGCATTGATCGTCCTGGCAGTGCTGCTCCCTGGCGGAGGGGGCGCACAGGGCGCTTACGCCGGCACTGTTGCGGTTTACATCCTGGCGTTTTTCCGCGTCGCGTGGCGCCGGGTAGCGGAGCAGTACCGCTTCACAGTGGCACTTGCTCCCGACGGCATACGCATCCGCAGAGGGTTGTTCTCGACGTTGAACGAAACGGTCCCTTTCGCCCGGGTGCAGGCGGTGCGCAAAGTGCAGCCGCTGTTGTGGAGGCCTTTCGGATGGTGCGTTCTCGAGGTGGACGTGGCTGGTTCCCCCGGACGTGAGCAGGGGACAGGGATGGGACGCGTGACAAAGGCCCTGATCCCTGTGGGCCCATCCGAGCAAGCCGACCAACTTCTAGTGTCTTTGCTGGGGTTGCACCAGTTCCAGCTCTCCAAGCCGCCCTCGAGGGCGCGTTGGAAGACGCCGGCCAGCTACCACTTCTTAGCGGCGGGCACCGACGGGTATGTCGTTGCGGCCACTACGGGCCGCCTGCGCAAATCGAGCGTCTGGCTCCCACTTCAAAAAGCGCAGAGCGTGCGCTGGGTGCAGGGCCGCTTCAAGCTGGCCACTGTGGTGGTCGACGCTGCCGGCCGCCGGGCTCGGGCAGAGCTGCGCGACAGGGATGTCGAAGAAGCGCGTATAACTTTTAGCCGCTTGGTCGATGACAGTCGCCGGGCAAGGCAGCGCCCAGAGCTTAAATAGCCGCCGGTGCGGCTTCGGCTTCGGCGCCGGACCGTGCCAGCAGCTCGCGCATGCGCTGAGGCGTGACGGCAGGCGCAAAGACCCAACCTTGCCCGAGGCGGCAGCCGAAACGGCGCAGCTCGGCCAGCTGGCTCTCGGTCTCTATGCCTTCCGCAACCGTCGTCAGGTCCAATGCTGAGCCAAGCTCGGCAATGCTGCGGATCAGCGCCGGCCCCGTGCGGTCGGCCGAACCAACGACGCCGTCCACGAAACACTTGTCGATCTTTAGCGAATGCACATGAAGCTGCTGGAGGTACGCCAGCGAGGAATAGCCGGTGCCGAAGTCGTCGAGGGCGACCTGGACCCCGAGATCGCCCAATGTGCTCAACTTGGCCTGGCACGTCGCCTTGTCGTCCAAGAGGCTCGATTCGGTGATCTCCAACGTGAGGCTGGACGCCGGTAGGCAATGGTCGGAAAGGGCGGAGAGCACTTCGTCGACCAGCCCCGGGTCCCTCAGTTGCCGGGTCGAGAGGTTTACGCTCATATGTAGCTGCGCCCAGGCGGGATCTTCTTCTCGCAGGGCAGCCAGTTCCGCACACGCTTGGCGCAGGACCCAACGGCCGATAGGCACGATAGCCCCTGTTTCCTCAGCGATGGGGATGAACTCTGCGGGCGACACTTGGCCCAGGCGTGGGTTGCGCCAACGTAGCAGCGCCTCGAACCCGATTATCCGCCGGTCAGCCAGCTCGAATATCGGTTGGTAGAGCACGTTGAGCTCACCGCTGGCCGCAGCGCCGAGGAGGTCACGCTCGATGGTCACACGCCGGCGAAGACGGTCCGTCATCCCCTGGTCGAACACGATGTGGCAATGCTTACCAGCGCGCTTCGCCTCGTACATCGCCACGTCGGCATTGCTCATTATCTCCGTGGCAGCCGTTTCGAGCTCCTCGGCGCCCACTGCGTTCGCCGGGCTGATGGCGATGCCGAGGCTCGCCTCCACGCTCACGAGGTGGTCCAGGATATTCGTGCGCTGACCTATGATCTCTATGACGCGGCGAGCAAACTTGTCCAGTTCGTCCAGCGACATCCCGCTTACCAAAATGGCGAACTCGTCGCCTGAGAGGCGCGCCACCGTGTCCGTGTCGCGCACGCAGCTCATCAGCCGCTCGGCGATAGCCACCAGGAGCTGGTCACCCACGCCATGACCGAGAGTGTCGTTCAGCAGCTTGAAATCATCGAGGTCAGCAAGAAGTAATGCGACCGGCCCATTGTTGCGGCCCCAGGCCAGTTCTTCACGCAAGCGGATATTGAGCAGGGCGCGGTTGGCGAGACCCGTGAGATCATCATGCAGAGCCTGGTGCCGGTTTCGCGCTTCGGACTCCGCCATTTGTTCGAAGCGCCGGGCTCCCTCGAGGGCGCGGCTGGCGGTGCTTGCTAATAGCTCGAACGACTCCACCTCGTCGTCGCCTAGGCCCCCACGCTTTTTCGTGGCGCCAGCGAGTAGGCCGGCCAGCTGGCCATCGACCCAAAGAGGAGCCCCGATTACCCCTGTGAGCTCAGGAGCGTTGCGGCCGATCACTGGCACTACATACTGCGCTGCGTCGTCACGCGACAGCCTTATGGTTTCGCGACTACGGTATACGAGCCCCATCATCCCGCTTGTGACGGGCGGGTTCGCCTTGAGGTACTCGTCCGGTATGCTCCGCGCAGCCACAATGCGATATGTGGCTGAAGTTTCGTCGATCAGCGAGACGTGTGACCACTCGAGGCCGAGGCGGGCGGCCCCGTCTACGACCGCTTGTAGGACCTTGGAAGCGTCCAGCACGTTAACTTCCCGTGCTGTCGTTGCCACAGTCGCAAGGAGGGAGGCTCGCCTTTCCGACTCGTCACCCAATCTCTGTTTCTCGGAAGAGATCGTGCTGCCGAGCAGAGAGACCAAGCCGATGATGCTCAGGCGCATGATCACGAGGGACTCGTCGACCCCCCAGCCCGTGACCGCCAAGGCGCACAAATAGCAAGCTGCCGTAGCGATGCCGATCAGCACCTGTGCTCGGACGGGGTAGTAGCTCACGCTGAACAGCGACGTGAGTATGAACAAAAGGTACACAGAGGAGCGCCCGCCGCCCGACCAGGCGACGGCGGCACCTATTACGGCGACGTCGGCAACGGACCAGGCATATAAGAAGTACTCAGCGTGGCGAAGAGCGAGGACGCGGTCGCCGGCCATGACAATCGCCGTAACCGACACAAGCGCGAGACCTATGACGACCCCATAGTCGTCCAAAGGCATCGGCCGGTGGCGAGGGACCAGTTCATAGACACTGACCAGGGCGAGGGCGCACGCCGTCACATACGCGCCAAGCCGAACTGCCTTCGACAACTCCTGGCGTCTAAGCATTGTCCCTGCGACGGTCATTTCAGTCCCGGTGGTCCTTGGAATGGCACGTCCCGCCGGCACAACATCCCTGGGAAAAGGCTGTGGCACCCAGTCGCCGTAGCCTGCAAGTTCGGGTGGTCGGGTCGCAGCGGTACCTCTTATGGTTCGTCCGGTCCGGACCGTACTTGAGCGCCTGCGAAAAGGCAGGCCATACCCGAAGCTTCGCCGCACCCAGGCTCCGAGCACCGACGAGCACGGCGCCGGCTGCCCCCTTGGATCGGTCCATGACCCCCCCTCCTTCCGCGGACTATATCTCTTCACTGCGCGAAATAAGCAAAAAGTGGCCATGAGCAGGAGCGCACAGCGTGGCCGTCTGACCACCGCGACTTATTTGGATGGAGTCGTGCAAATATTGCTGGGCCCTCAGCGCGCCATGCTCGGGGCAAAACGAAAGCCCCAGGCCGCTGACCTGGGGCTTACTACTGCACCGAGAGCTCGGGGGGGAGGACTCGAACCCCCAA
>DASSZK010000331.1:0-2960 GCA_035702845.1 Acidimicrobiales bacterium | reverse complement strand
GGAAATAGGTGATGCCACCCTCGCCTACCCCCTCCAGGAGAGGTTCCCCGCCGGCGCAAAGTCTGGCCAAAGTAGCGGGTATATCGGGAGTTTCGAAAAAGCCGTAGTTCAGCTCCACGTGCACGATGCCGTCTTGTGTATAGCCGAGGTCGTCCACGGCCCAACGATGGTCGGCGAGGATGTGGGGCACGTCATGGGCCCGCGCCGTGATGATGACCACTCGCTCGTGGAGCACGTGGTAGTGCTCCAACGTGGCTCGCATAGCCAGGGGAGCAGTCAGGCTGTTCGGGTGAGGGTAGACGGCGGTGCCGGGGACGCGGGGCACCTGCGAGCGGTTGACCTCGTCTATGAACTGGCCCAGTGACCCCTCGCGCTCGGCTCTGCGCGACGTGACCCGGGCGCGACCCTTCGCCCATGTGGTCATCACGACGAACAAAACGACGGCGACCGTCACGGTAAGCCAACCGCCGTCCACGATCTTCACGACGTTGCCCACGAAGAACGACATTTCGAGAGCTCCGAACACGATGCCTATAGCGACCAGGCGCCACATCGGCCATTTCCATGCCGATCGGGCGTGCACGAGGAGGAGAACGGTCGTGATGAGGAACGTTGCCGTGACGGCGACACCGTAAGCAGTGGCCAAACGGGCCGATGAGCGGAACACCAAGACCAGGATGAGCACTCCGACGAAGACCAGCCAGTTGACGGCGGGCATGTAAATCTGCCCCTCCGTCTCCTCTGATGTCTGGCGCACGGTCATCGCCGGGAGGTAGGCGATCTGGACGGCTTGACGCGTCATCGAGTAGGCACCCGAGATCACGGCTTGGGAGGCGATAATGGTGGCGACGGTGGCCAGCACGACCATGGGCAGCTGCGCCCAAGAGGGCACCAGTATGAAGAAGGGGTTCTGGACGGCCTTTGGTTCGCGTATAACAAGCGCGGCCTGCCCCATGTAATTGAGGGCCAAAGCGGGTAGCACCAAAGCGAACCAGGCAAGCGTTATCGGCCTTCTCCCAAAATGGCCCATGTCGGCGTACAGCGCTTCTGCGCCGGTGATCGCCAGGACAATAGCCCCCATGGCGACGAAGGTTAGGCTCGGATGGCGGGCGACGAAATCCAGCGCGTAACTGGGGGACAGGCCTTCCAGCACCACGGGCCGGCGGGCTACTTGAACAGCGCCGGCTACGGCAATGGTGCCGAACCAGAGCACCATTACCGGGCCGAAGAGCGAGCCGACGCGCCCGGTACCTTTGGACTGGACCAAGAACAAACCGGCCAGTACGGCTATGGAAAGTGGCAACACGAGGTGGCCGATCGCGGGGTACGGGACCTTCAAACCCTCAACCGCGGACAGCACAGATATGGCGGGCGTGATTATAGAGTCGCCGTAAAATAGGCATGCTCCGGCGACGCCGAGGGTTATCACGGCGAGACCTCGGGTGGCGGAGTGCCCGAGCGCCCGGCGGGCCAGGGATGCCAGGGCCAAGACCCCGCCTTCGCCGGCGTTGTCGGCGCGCATGACGATGCCCACGTACTTGGCGCTGACCACGATGAGCAACGACCAGAAGATGAGAGAAACAATGCCCAGGACATCGTTCTCGACGGGGTGGATGCGGCCGTGGTCGATGGTGAACACGGTCTGCACGGCGTAGAGGGGGCTTGTGCCTATGTCGCCGAACACCACTCCCAGCGCGGAAATGGCCAGAAAACCAAGTGTGCTCCGTCCTCTCGATGGGCGGGGTACTGCCTGGGGGGATCTACGTGTGCGGACTTCGCCGGCGAGAGGCGTCGTCGGGCTGGGCGGGAACACCATTGTCAGGCCAGGCTAGTGGCCGGGTGCCCCGCCCCTGACGCCCGGCTCAGAGGCGGTTTGCCTGCCTCCCGGTAGGGAGCCGTACTGACAGTTCGCGTTTACTTACAGCTCGCCCTCGACGCCCTCGATGCCGTCTTGCGCTCTTTGTTCCCCAAACAGTCGCGGTGCCACAGGTGGCGCCGGTCGCAAGTTTACAAGGAAGCGTGTGGGGATTCCCTCACCCGGACGGCCTCGCCCTCGAGCATCAACCTGCGGATCTCCGCCAGGGCCTCGGCACGCTTTTCGGGGTCCAGGCGGTCAATGAACAAGATCCCGTCCAGGTGATCAGTTTCGTGGGCCAGGCAGCGAGCCAGACGCTCGGTGCCGGCGACTTCCAAAGGTTCCCCGTGCACGTTGAAACCTTTGGCCACGAGGCGTCGCGGACGGGGAAGCGTGAAAGACAGATCAGGTATCGACAGGCAACCCTCGGCGTCGTCCACTTCGTCCACAGACTCCTCCACGATGACCGGGTTCACCAAGTGGCAAATGGTCATATGGTCCTCTGAGGCGGGGTCGTCGACACCATAGGTGAAGACGCGTAGGCCCACGCCGATCTGGGGGGCTGCGAGACCGACGCCGCCGGCCTCTTCCATCGTGTCCTCCAGATCCCTCACCAGGCGGCGCAGGGAACGGTCGAAGTCGACTACCTCATCTGCCCGACGCCGCAGGACGGGGTCGCCGATTATCCGTACGCGCCGCGCTGTCATGCCCCCAGGTTAGGGGCTAGCCGCCCGGCGGCCTTGAGCGCCCGGACCAACTCCCGGAAAGGCCGGACCACCTACCGGAAAGGCCGGACCACCTCCCGGAAAGGCCGGACCACCTCCCTGGCGCGGCTCGCCGCCCAGGCGTTTACCCGCCTTCGAGCTCCGTGCCCGCCGACTCAGGGAACCGAGTGGCGAGCAGGATGGCGAGCAACGCTGGTCCGGCGGCGAGGAAGGCGAGACCGCGCCCGAAGTCCCTGGCGCCGGAGGTCATTGCCGGTAGTGCAAGGAGGCCGGTGCTCGCCCCCAGCGCCGATGCTGCGGCGGCCATCCCGGCCCTGGCTGCCCGGTTGGATGTGGCGAACAGCTCTGCTCCGTACACGCTCAGAACGGGCGCTGTGCCG